>CANUCD010000008.1 GCA_947856335.1 uncultured Bacilli bacterium
TACACCTATTACTACTATTACTAATCCCACTAAAACTATTATTCTTTTTTTCATAATACTTCCTCGCTCTTGTTTGTGGAGAACCTCCACATATCATAATTAAATTATACTCCGAGTTTTTCCACAAGTCAAGAAAATGATGCGTAAAAATGCGACAATATTTACAAGGTGATAGAAATATGATAGGTAAAATAATAAGAACAATGCGTAGAGAAAACAATTTATCTCAAGAAGAATTAGCAAATAAAGTATTTTTAGGTAGAACTACTCTAAGTGATTATGAAAGAGAAAAAACTGATATCAATTTTGATTATTTAGAAAAAATTGCTAATGCTTGTGGTTATGATATATTATTTATAAATAAAAAAGATAAAACCAAAATTTTATCTTCTAAAAACATCAATCGTAAAGAAATATAATTTTTTATTTAATAAACATCGCATCTCCAAAAGAAAAGAAACGATATTTTTCTTCTACTGCTACTTTATATGCATTTAATATAATTTCTCTTGATGAGAGTGCACTAACAAGCATAAGTAATGTTGATTTAGGTAAATGAAAATTAGTAATAAGAGCATCTATAGCTTGAAATTTAAACCCAGGATAAATAAATATATCTGTATTACCAGAACATTCCCTAAATTCATGATATTTATGCATAATAGCTTCTAATGTTCTTGTAGAAGTAGTACCTACAGCAATAATTCTTCTTCCCTCTTTTTTAGCTAAATTAAGTCTATCAGCAACATCTTTACTCATCTTATAAAATTCACTATGCATATGATGCTCTAATATATTTTCTTCTTCAACTGGTCTAAATGTCCCTAACCCCACATGAAGAGTAACAAAAAGTATTTCAACACCCTTATCTCTTAATTTATCTAATAATTTTCTAGTAAAATGAAGCCCTGCTGTTGGAGCTGCTGCACTTCCAATATTTTTAGCATAAACTGTTTGATAACGATCTTTATCTTTTAATTTTTCATGTATATAAGGAGGAAGAGGCATAAACCCAAGTTCATCTAATATTTCCATTAAAATACCCTGATAAATAAGTTCTACATGAACAATACCATCATCCTTTTTTACTTTTACTATTGCTTCTAATTTATCAGAAAACTTAATAATTGTTCCTTCTTTTAATCTTTTAGCAGGTCTTGATAAACACTCCCATGTATTACCACCTAAATCTTTTAATAATAATAGTTCTATAACTGCTCCCGTATCTACTTTAGAACCAATTAGTCTTGCTGGTATAACTTTAGTATCATTTAAAACTAAAACATCTCCCTTATTAAGTTCATCAAATATATCATAAAAATGTTTATGTTCTATTTTACCTGTTTTTCTATCTAGTATCATCAGTCTTGATTTATCTCTTTCATCTATTGGCATTTGAGCAATCAATTCCTCAGGAAGATAATAATCAAAATCACTTAGTTTCACTTTCTCCACTCTTTTCTAAAAACGTTTTTACTTTCATAAATATTTCCTTAGAAATATCATCAATACTTCTAAACTGATTATCTAATAAACAATTTATTTTCTCATAATCATAAATAGTTGCTAACTCTAAATAAGCAGTCTCAGCCATTCGAAGTAAATTTTCACTAGCTATTTTACCACGTTTTGCTTTTAATGTACAAACAAATTCATAAGGCAAATACAAAAAGATAACATAATCAGGTCTAGGTAAATCAAGTAAAACAAATTCCAAATTATCTAACCATTCATACATCATATTCCTTGATTTAATATCTCTTATTTTACCCCCTTGAAAAGCCATATTTGATTCAACATAACGATTTAATACCACTATATATCCATCATCTAAATACTTTTTAATAATAGGAATGTTATAACATCTATCAGCAGCATAGTAAAGGCTAGATATTTTAGGGTCAACATTTTCTATTCCCTCTTTAAAATAAGACGGATTATTTTTTCCTAGATAAGCATCCCCAATAATCTTCCCAGTTGGTGTCTCATAATTAGGGAAACTAAAACTAACAGCTTGGTAACCATAAACCTTTAAGTTTTCTACTAAAATATCTGTTTGTGTTTGTTTTCCAGAACAATCTGTTCCCTCTATAACAATTAACTTACCTTTACTCATCCTACACCTCTTAATATATTGGAAACTTTAAAGTAAGTTGCAATACTTCTTCTCTTAACTTTTCTAATAATTGTTCATCATCTTTATTTTTTAAAGCTAAAGCAATTATATTACCGATTTTTCTAAACTCTTCTTCTTTTAATCCTCTGGTTGTCATAGCAGGCGTACCAAGTCTAATTCCACTTGTTTTCGTTGGTGATTCTGTTTCATTAGGAATAGTATTTTTATTAACCGTAATATGTATTTTATCTAATATTTCCTCAGCTTCCTTACCAGTTATATTACAAGTACTCTTTACATCAACAAGCATTAAATGATTATCAGTACCACCCGAAATAATATGAAAACCAGCACTTTTTAGGGTATCTGCTAATACTCGAGCATTCTTAATAACTTGCTTTTGATACTCTTTAAATTCAGGTTGCAATGCTTCATAAAAACATTCAGCTTTAGCTGCTATTACGTGCATCAAAGGTCCACCTTGAATACCAGGAAATATAGTTTTATTTATTTTCTTAATAATTTCTTCATTATTAGTAAGAATAATACCCCCTCTAGGTCCTCTAAGTGTTTTATGCGTAGTAGATGATACAACATCTGCATAATAACAAGGATTTTCATGTAAACTAGCTGCTACTAAGCCAGCTATATGTGCCATATCAACAAAAAGATAAGCACCAACTTCATGAGCAATATCCCTAAATTTCTTAAAATCAATTGCTCTTGAATAAGCAGAAGCTCCAGCTACAATCATCTGTGGCATTTCCTCACGAGCAATCTTTCTAATCTCTTCATAATCAAGCATTTCTGTTTCTGGGTTTAGGTTATAAGGAATAAATTCATAATCCATCCCACTAAAATTAACAGGATTACCGTGCGTTAAATGTCCACCATGCGACAAATTTAATCCAAGTACTTTATCTTTAGGTTTTAATAAAGATCGATATACAGCCATATTAGCACTAGACCCACTATGAGGTTGTACATTAGCATACTTTACATCAAATAATTTTGTTACATATTCAATTGCCAAATTTTCAACTGTATCGACATTTTCACATCCCCCATAATATCTTTTAGACGGATAACCCTCAGCATATTTATTCGTAAAAATACTTCCTTGTAATTCTAATATACTTTTTGAAACATAATTCTCTGATGCAATTAACTCAATATTTTCTTGCTGTCTTTTCCTCTCTTCTCTAAGTGCCTCCATAATTCTTTTATCCATTATTTATTCCTCCTTTTCTTAGCAACTTCTAAAACATTATAAAGTAACATCGTAATTGTCATTGGTCCAACTCCTCCAGGTACAGGTGTAATAGCATCACACTTATCTATAACACTTGCAAAATCAATATCACCAACAACTTTACCATCTACTCTATTTATACCTACATCAATTAAAATAGCACCATCTTTAATATAATCTTTAGTAATAAATTTTTCCTTACCAATTGCTACGATTAAAATATCAGCCATTTTAGTAATTTCTTTTAAATTCTTAGTTTTACTATGAGCAATCGTAACAGTTGCCCCTCTATTTAATAAAAGAGCTGCTAGGGGTCTTCCTACAATAATACTAGCTCCTACTACCACGATATTTTTCCCATCTACCACAATATTTTCATGTTCAAGCATTTTTAATATACCATATGGCGTTGCTGCAAGTATTTCTTCGTCATTTGCTAGTAAATGTCCTAAACTATAAATACCAAACCCATCAACATCCTTATGATAATCAACATAAGACATTATTTTGTTTTCACAAAGTGAATCTGGAAGTGGACTTTGAATAATTATGCCATCAATATTAGTATCTTGATTTAATTTTTTTACTGTATCAATTACTTCTTCTTCTCTTACATCCGAAGAAAACCTATATAACTCATGATGTATACCTAATTCATCACATAATTTTAATTTATTTCTAACATAAATCTCACTAGCTTCATCATGACCAACTAAAATAATACCTAAACCAGGAATAATACCCTCTTTTTTTAATGCTTCTATATCTATTTTTAATTTTTCATTTATTTTTTTAGAAATCAATGTTCCATCTATTATTTTCATCTATATTCTCCTTTCGCTTATAACTAAATATTTATCTTAAAAGCGAAACACTTCAATCTTAACTAAATACAAAATCATAATTAACACCCCATTTAAAATAAAGTCCCTTGTCTTGCTACTTTAAGATGTTTATATGCTTTTTCTTCTGCTACTCTTCCTCTTTGAGTACGCTTAATAAATCCCTCTTGAAGCAAAAATGGTTCTACAACATCCTCAATAGTTGTTACTTCCTCACCTATAGCCGTTGCAATTGTCTCAACTCCTACAGGTCCACCATTAAATTTACTAATTAAAGCAGTTAAATATTCAATATCAATTCTATCTAATCCAAATTCATCTACTTGCAAACGTTTTAAACTATCAACCGTAATCTCATAATCAATTTTACCATCACCCTCAACTAAAGCAAAATCTCTTACGCGTTTAAATAATCTATTAGCAACTCTAGGTGTCTTCCTGCATCTCTTAGCTATCTCTAATGCTGCTAAATCTTCTATTTCCATATCAAGAACTCTTCCTGTTCTTTTCACAATCTGCTTTAATTCATCATCTTTATAATAATTTAACTTACATACAATACCAAATCTATCTCTTAATGGACTAGATAAATCTCCTGCTCTAGTTGTTGCTCCAACCAAAGTAAAGGGAGGTAAATCTATTTTAATACTTCTACTTTTACCATCAGCCCCTATAATAATATCAAGTTCAAAATCTTCCATCGCTGGATAAAGTATTTCTTCAACAAATTTAGGCATTCTATGTATTTCATCAATAAATAAAACATCTCCAGGTTCAATCGTCGATAAGACAGCTGCTAAATCCCCACTTTTCTCTAGTGATGGTCCACTAGCAGTCTTAATATTACTTCCGAGTTCATTTGCTATAATATGAGCAAGCGTTGTTTTACCAAGTCCAGGAGGACCATAAAGTAAAACATGATCAAGTGCTTCCTCTCTCATCTTAGCAGCCTCAATAAAAACTTTTAAATTAGCTTTTATATCCTCTTGTCCAACATATTCATTTAAACTTTGAGGACGCAGTGTCTCTTCTAAAGTATCCGTATCTAACTGTTCTACATCAAGTATTTTTTCTTCTTCCATGATAACACTCCTTTATATAAAGTAGTAAATCTTGCCAGTTATCAAAACTTTTATATTGCTCACTTTTCCTCATACATACACAAGAAATATTATATTTTGATACATCAAGCAAGTTATATTCTTTATCATCAATAAATAAATCTACACCACATTTATAAGCCTTTTTACCCTTTTTCTTTTGCTTAAAATATATTTTATCATAAAATATTCCATTCTTCTCTAAAAACTTCTTAGTATCTTTTAAGTTATGTCGATCTAACTTTTTATTACGAGCAGTAATAATAATAACTTTAATATCATTTTCTTTAAAAAACTTCCAAGCTTCTTTAACTCCATCTTTAATTGGATATTCATACCTCATTTGTCTAATATATTTCTTTAAAAACTTTCGATATTCACTTTTGGGCAATTTATGATAATCATCATATTCTGGATATTCTCTTTTCAAATAAAGATTGATAATTTTTGAAGTATCCGTTATTGTATCATCAATATCAATACCTAAAATCATTTTAACATCAATTTTAATGCTTCTTTTATTTGTTGCTCTATTTCTAATGATGCATTTACTTTAGGAAGTACCTTTTTAATTTCTGCATTTTTATATCCTAAACTTTCTAATACACTAACTAATTCATCAAAATCGCCACTTAAATTCATATCACTCTTACTTGCTAATTTACCCTTTAAATCTAAAATAATCTGTCTTGCTAATTTTTCGCCAATCTTAGGAAATTTAGTTAAATAAAGAATATTTTCTCTATCAATTGCATCAACAATTCCTGAGATACTACCAGTTGCAAGCATAGGTAAAGCCATTTTAGGACCTAATCCCTTTACGTTAATTAACTTTAAAAATAGTTCTCTTTCTTCTTTACTCTTAAATCCATATAAAGTATATTCATCTTCTCTTACTTGATTATATAAATAGACCTTAGTTTCACTTTCCAGTTCAAAACTAAATGGATTAGCAACAAAAACTGTATAACCAATTTTATTATTTTCAACTACAATATAATTACTTTCTTGTTCGACAATCTTACCATAAATATAATTATACATCCTATCACCCTATCTACAATCATATCATACAACGTCCTAAAAGTATACAAAAAAAGAAAAAAGAGATTAGTATCTGCACTTTATTATATCAAGATAATAAACTTTAAACTTTTTACATTTATAAATAATCGCTGTATAAACAAAAATGGTGTCCCAAGTGGGATTCGAACCCACGATCTCTAGCGTCGGAGGCTAGCATTCTATCCAGCTGAACTATTGGAACACACTTTTATTCTATCACAAATTAACTACAAAAAAAAGACTTACCATTTAAGTAAATCTTATAATATCAAAGACAGTAATATAAATCATAAGAAGAATTATTAAGAAGAAGAAAACCATATGACAAGCATTTTCAAACTTAGAATTTATTGGACTACCTTTAATCTTTTCAATAATAAGGAATAATATTCTACCACCATCAAAAGCAGGTATTGGAAGAATATTTATAAGTCCTACGTTAATACTTAAAAAAGCAGTTAAATATACTAATTGTTGAGCTCCCATTTGCAAGCTTTCCCCAACAACATGATAAATACCAACAGGACCAGATAAACTAGATAAAGATATTTGTCCCGTAAATAAATTGATAACTGTAATCCACATCGTAGAAATTAAACTCCAAAATCTTTCAAAAGCATATTTAATACTAGCCCATAATCCGTGTATTTCTCTTTGTTCTATTCCAAACCCAAAAGTTTTTTGTTCTTCTCCAGTCTCATTTTCTGTTACTTCTGGTTCTATTTTAAGCGTTTTAACTTCATCGTCCCTTAAAACCTCAAAAGTATAAACATTACTATCATTTTTTAAATATAAAACTATTTGTGTTTGATCCCAAGTAGAAACTTTATGATCGTTAATCGCTAAAATTAAATCTCCCTCTTTTAATCCATACTTTTCTGCAGCCGAACCCTCCAAAACCGTTCCAACTCTTGGCTCTAAACTATTAGCCCCCCAAATAAGTGCCATAACAAATAAAATTAAAATAGCTAATAAGAAATTATTAAAAACACCAGCAGCTAAAATAATTACTCTTTGCCACCACTTTTTATTACACATAAAATCTTCTTTTTTTATTTTTTTCGTATCATCGTCTTCATATACCTCTCCTGCCATAGAAACAAATCCTCCAATAGGAAGAGCACGTATATTATAGTTAATTCCATCTTTTCCTTTATGTGTATGAATAAGTGGACCCATCCCAATAGAAAATTCATAAATATGAACACCAGCCTTTTTAGCTGTAATAAAATGCCCAAACTCATGAACTAATATAATTAAACCTAATATAAAAATCAATAAAATCAAAATAATAAACCACATAATATCCTCCTATAACAATGTATAAAATATTAAAAAGCCTAACATAATAGCAATCGTACTATCTAATCTATCCAAAATACCCCCATGTCCAGGTATTAAATTACTATAATCTTTAATATTATTTTCTCTTTTAAGTTTACTAAATATTAAATCCCCAATTTGCCCAATTATAGATAAAAGTAGTGTTACTATAATGATACTTATACTAATGGGTGCTACAAAAAAATGATAAAATACTACTGCCACTACTGTCCCAATTAAAGAACCAAGTACACTTCCCTCTACTGTTTTCTTAGGACTTACTTTAGGAATAAGTTTATGACGTCCAAAAAGCATTCCCATAAACATTGCAAAAGTATCTGTAAAAATGAAGATTAAAATAAGATAAAGGAATAAATATAAATCAAACATTCTTGCAAGTATCATAGCATTAAAAGCTGTCCCTAAAAGCAAAATAGAACCAACTAAGAAAAACGCATCTTGTGAACTATATTTTTTTTCATCATAAAATACCGACAAGCCAAGTAAACTTAAAAGTAAAATAGCAATTCCCCGATAAGTAATACCATATAAAATAGAATAGCCATCATACTCAGTTAAAACAAGAAGTAAAAGTGATACCATCGCAATAAATTGAACAAAATAAGGATAAGGTTTATGACTTTTCTTTAAATCAAGTATCTCTTTTAAAGCAAGTAAACTTATTATGCCTACTCCAATTCTAAATACTTCATCCCCTAACCAAATAACTGGTATAACAATAATTAACATAACTATTGCACTTAAAATTCTCTTTTTCATAATAACCCTTTCCTATTTATATAATCCCATCTTTTGTTTCATATCCATAAATTTTTTTCTAGCTATTTCTCTTACTACTTTAATATTTTCATCTAATATTTTATCTAGTTGATCACTATTTATAATTTCTTCATATTTCTTTTGAATAGCACTAACTTCATCTACAACTATATCTGCAACATATTTTTTAAATTCTCCATAATTCTTACCATCAAATTCTTCTTCAAGGCTTAAAATACTTTTACCAGTAATAGAAGCACATATACGAAGCAAATTACTAATACCAGGCTTATTTTCAGCATCATATTTAACTTCACATCCACTATCAGTAGTTGCTCCCATAATCTTTTTTCTAATACTTGCTGTATCATCTAAGAGTCTTATTACACCTTTTTGATTTTCACTTGATTTACTCATCTTTTTAGTAGGTGTTACCAAATCCATAATCTTCGTTCCCTCTTTGGTAATATATGCCTCAGGCAATTTAAAAGTATCACCATACTTTTTATTAAATCTAATAGCAATATTACGTGCAAGTTCAACATGTTGCTTTTGATCAATCCCAACAGGAACATAATCAACATCATAAGCTAAGATATCAGCAGCCATTAAAACTGGATAAGTAAAAAGCCCTGCATAAAAGTTAGCATTTTTACTACTTTTATCTTTAAACTGCGTCATTCTTGTTAATTCCCCAAACGGTGTATTACATTCGAGAAGCCAAGAAATATTTGCATGATACTCATTTTCTGATTGAATAAATATAATGTTTTTTTCAGGATCTATACCACAAGCAAGATATAATGCTACCAAACTACGAATATTTTGATGCAACAAACTAGGATCCTGATTAACCGTAATCGCATGCATATCAGCAATAAATATTATCGATTTAAACTCATCTTGCATCTTAACCATCTGTTTAATCGCCCCAATATAATTACCAAGAGTAATAACTCCAGATGGTTGTATTCCTGTTAAAATAGATTTTGTTACTTTACTATCAAATTCTTTCATGTTTAATCTCACTTTCTATTTAAGTATATCAAAAATATTTATGAAAAGAAATAAAAAAATGCATTTAATAAAAAAATTCCCATTGGGAATTAAAATGAATCAATATTGATTTTTACATTTTTAATATGATTAACATAAGCATAAGCCAAAATAATTGTCCTTAAAGCTTTAGCATTATGTCCAGATTTACCAATAACTGCTCCCATATCTTCTGAAGAAACTAATATTTCTAATATAGTCAGATCTTCATCTTGCATAAACGCACTTACCTTTACTAAATCTGGATTTTTCACAATATTTTTTACTAAATAAGTCGTAAACTCTGCTAATTTCATTATTACTTACCTACTTTTTTAGATTCTGCATACTTTGCCATAATTCCTTCTTTAGATAAAATAGAACGAACTGTATCGGTTGGAACAGCACCATTTTGAAGCCATTTTAAAGCTTTTTCTGAATCAACAGTAACACTAGCAGGCTTCTTAATTGGATTATAAGTTCCTACAACTTCGATAAAACGTCCATCTCTTGGACTTCTAGCATCTGCTGCAACAATACGATAGAATGGTTTTTGCTTTGAACCCATTCTCTTAAGTCTTAATTTAACTGCCATAAAGCTTCCTCCTTTGCGACTACAATTTTATCACATTAAAAACAAGGTGTCAACTATTTTTGGTTGACACACAAACTTATTTTAAATAATCCTCATCAATTTCCTTAAATACTTCATCAGCTTCTTCATCTGTAATATCTTCTAATACTTCATAATCATCTTCATCATCTTCAACACTTACTTTAATCATTGTATTTCCAACAATCTCAACACCCATTTCTTTTTCAATAGATAAATATACAACCCCGTTATCTACATGTACATCACTAACGGTTGGTTGTGTTAGACTTCTTACAATAATCTCTTCAGCACTACTTAACTTTTGTCCATCTTTTAAGTGAACATTCATCTTATCTTCGTAAGTAAAATGCTCGGTTGCTACAGCCGTTTTGGTATCGTTTTGATAAGAGTACCAAACATTGACATCAAATCCACCCCGAATAAAAACAATCCCATTTTCTGATGTTCCTAAAAAAGTATGATTTATTACCCAACAGCCTAAAACAGTATCAGGAACTTCATTTGGTGTTAATTTAAATTTTGATGTACTAGTCTTTTTAGCTTTGCCAATAACTGCTTTTGTTACAATCTCCTTAAAACTTGCCATCTTTATCCTCCTCTATTTTAATGTATGCAAAAAAACATAAAAGTTCACTAAAATGATTGCAATATTTTTCTATTTTGTTATAATGAACGTAGGTGATTATATGGATTGTATTTTTTGTAAAATTGCTAATGGCGAAATACCAAGCGATAAATTATATGAAGATGAAACAGTACTAGCGATTATGGATGCAAACCCTAATGTAGATGGACACGTACTTATTATTCCTAAAAAACATTATGAAGATTATAGAGAGCTTGATAAAGATATTACATTCAATATTTTCCAATTAGCTCAAAATCTTGGTCCCCAAATTATGGAAAAACTAAATACAAATACAATGACTCTTCTAATTAACTATGGAGAAGCTCAAAAAGTAAAACATTTTCATTTACATCTTTTACCTAATCTAGGGGCAATACCTACAACTAGTACTAAAAGTAAAGAAGAAATCTATTCCATTTTAAAAGTAGACAATAATTAGTCTACTTTTAGTTTGCTATTTTTAAATAAATAACTTATTTACTAAATAACGAATACGAATAACTCTTCCTACAAATAAAAGTCCATTCATGATAATTCTTTTTAAAGAGCCGCCTTTTACTTGTATGAGTGCCTCATCATATAATTTCATAAGTCCTTTCTAACGAGTGAACAAAAATATTTTATCATAAATAAAAAAGAAAAAATAGAGCTTATCTCTATTTCATCGAACTTATTTTACTACTTGCCATATCCATAGCATTATTTACCATCTTGCTAGCTTTCTTCTTAGTGCTTTTGTTATTTAGTGCATAAGCCATCATACCAGCTCCTGCAGCCATTGCAAGTAAACTTCCAACCATTATTTTTTTCAAATTTAACACCTCAATAATAGTATTAACTATTAAGGATAAATTTATGCATCAATTTTTCTTTTAACATCGTTTTTCTACTAGAAGCATAATCATTTTTAACTGCCATAATAAAAGCATTAGCTTCCCCAATAATTATTAAACTCTTTTTAGCTCTAGATACCCCCGTATAAATAAGCTTATTATAAAGCATTTTATAATAGTTTTTCGTAATAGGCAAAATTACATGCGAAAACTCACTTCCTTGACTTTTATGTATCGTAATTGCATATGCGTGTTTAATCTCTTTTAAATCCTCTTTTGTATATTCTACTTTAACACCCTCAAAATCAATAATAATAAGTTCTTTAGACTTACTTGTTTTAGGAATAATCTGTCTAATATAACCAATATCCCCATTAAAAACATTATTATCAGGATTATTTTGAAGCTGTAAAACTTTATCATTTTCTCGGTAAATAACATCTCCATAGTTTATTTGCTTCTTACGCTCACTTGGAGGATTAAATAACTCTTGTAAAACTATATTTAAATTATCAATACCATTTTCTCCCTTATACATAGGAGCAAGTATTTGAATATCTTCTTCTGTTAATCCTTTTTCCCTACTCATAAGACATATTTTTTTTATCATTTGTTTAATATGCACACTATCACAATTTAAAAAATTATAATCATCTTTTTGATTTAAAAAATCTTCTGATAACTCTTTTTCTTTAATCTCTAATGCTAAATAAGGAATATAAGAATTCTCACTTTGACGATATATCTTCTCTAATGGACAGAAAGCAAACAAATCACTTTCAATTAAATCCTTTAAAATAAGCCCAGGTCCAACTGATGGCAACTGATTTACATCTCCAACCATAATAAGTTGAACATTACTTTTAATTCCCTTTAATAAAGCATCAAATAAAGATATATCAATCATACTCATTTCATCAACAATAATTAAATTTTCTTGAGCTTTATGATATTCATTAACCCCAAAATTACCAGTCTCTTTATTCCATTTTAAAAAACGATGAATCGTCATAGCAGGTAGTCCCGTTGAACTACTCATTTTTTTACTAGCTCTACCTGTTGGAGCAAGAAGAGCAATATTTTGTAATACTTCCATGGGTGAAAAATCATGCATCTTAATATATAACTTTACAATCGCGTTAATAATTGTTGTTTTACCAGTTCCAGGACCTCCAGAAATAATCGTTATCTTATTTTCTAAAGCCGTTTTTATCGCTTTTTTCTGATCTTCATTATATACTACTTTATTTTCATCTTCTAATCTCTTTAACTCATTATCAAAATTATAAAATGGTGTTATATTATTTGCATTAAGCATATATAAAGCCTCAGCAATATCTTTTTCACTCTCATAATAAAGAGTTAAATAATAAATACCTTGTTCAAAAACAATTTTATTTTCTTCCTCTAAACTATAAATCATTTCATCTAAAGTAATATCATCTAAAATAATATTAAATTCCTTTTTTAAAGCATCTACTATTTCTTCTAATAAATAATATGTATCTCCATTACTGCTACTTAAACGATGCATTGCCTCAATTATACAAGCTTTTAGACGCACTTTATCTGTCTCATCATGATAAAGTCTATAAATATTATCAATCTTATTAAAATCCATTATCTCTGTTAAAACATATAAATTAACCTCAATAATATATTTAGTAGAAGCTCCATACTTCTTATATATTTTAGTTGCTTCCCCAATACTAAATCCCATCTCTTTTAATTTAATAAGTACCTCATCAGCAGAAGAATACTCAAGTAAAGATGCTCTAATAGTCTTCTTTTTAGCATCAGGTATCCCCGAAATATTATCTAATGCACATTCGCTAGCTTTTATCTTCTCAATCGCATCAAGTCCTAGTGCATCTACAATTTTTTTAGCACTATTCTTTCCACAACCTTTAATAAGTGAACTAGATAAAAACTCAATTAGAGCATCTTTACTACTAATCTTTTCTTTCTCATATGAATCAACTTGATATTGAAAACCAAATCTCTCATGTCTTACTGCTTTGCCATAAATAATAAACGTTTCTTCTTCGTTAATATCAAGAAAAATACCTGTAATAGTAACAGTTTTTCCTACATATTCATCCATCTTCGCATCATTTGTCTCTTTAACGCGAAAAACAGCGACTACATAGCCACTTTCTTCATTTTGATAAATAATATTTCGTATTTTTCCCTTGATGTAATTCATAAGTACTCCTTAACGATGTGGATAAATAAAATCTACTTCTTCATCATAGCAAATATTTCCATCAAACCTATATGCTTTATCTCCTACTTTAATAATAGTTCTATCTTCATCTAAAAATGAAGCAACACTTCCATCAGTTAAAATAACATACTCAATTTCCCTACCATCAGCATCAACTTTTACATAATAATCAAAACCTCTATCATCTAAATATGTTCTAATCCCATCAATTAACTCAAATTCTCTTCCCTTTTCATCTATATAAATATGATCTAAATAATCTTCACGAGTAATTATTCTATCCCACTCTTCCTTTAATCGTGCCACAAAGGCTTCTTTTAAAGAAAAATGACGTTTTTTATCTTTTACTCTTTTAATATGAGAAACATCTATCGTTCCTCTAATAATATCTTTATCATCATCTTTAGTATGTGCAGCAAAAGGAAGAGTAATAATTTTTTCTTGTCCTACTTCTTTTATACTTGTTAAAAATTCTTCTTCATAATTAGGTTTTAACAAAACTTTTGCTATTACTTTACTCTTATCATCACTACTAATTCTAGTTCTATCAATACTAGCTTCTCTTACTTCACCAGGTTTTAAATTTTTTGAAAGACGAGCTAATTCTTGTTCTAAATCTTTATTCATATTATCACCTACTTTATTATAACGTAATTTTATTCTTGCGACAAGACTACTTCACCAACTATCTTATCATTTTTTATCTCTGTTATTTCCACTAAAAGCATTTGATTACTAGTATATTTTCCTTTTATATATACTTTTAAATAATTAGAGGTTAATCCAGTTGTATACTCCCCATCTATCTCTTCTGTTAATACTAAAAGTTTTTTCCCAACAAATGTTGAAGCATAAGTATCCTCAAGTTCTTTTGATAACTCAAGTAAAACCTTTACTCTTTCTTTTTTTATATCATCATCTATTTGTGGCATCCTACTAGATGCTGTACCATCTCTTTTAGAATATGGAAAAACATGCAATTTACTAAAATTTATTTCCTTGCAAAAATCTACATATTCTTTAAAACACTCAACTGTCTCATAAGGATGTCCTACAATACAATCAGTTGTAATAGAAATATCAGGACATATTCTTCTAATTTTAGCAATTTTCTCTTTAAAATAAGCTGTATTATATTTTCTATTCATCATTTTTAATACTGTATCACTACCACTTTGAAGAGGAATATGTAAATGATTAGCTATTTTAGGTTCATTTTTTAATAATTCTAAAAATTTATCATTTAACTCTGTAATTTCAATACTAGATAATCTAATACGTTTTAATTCAGGAATTTTAGCAAGCTCATAAATTAAATCACTTAAATCTTTATCCATCCATTGATAACGACCTGTATGAATACCTGTTAAAACAATTTCTTGATGATTATTTAAGGCTAAAACTCTAGCTTCCTCAAGTACTTTTTGAAAATCTTTAGAGCGAACACTTCCTCTTACATAAGGAATAATACAATAAGAGCAAAAATTATCACATCCATCTTCTATTTTTATATATGCTCTTGTATGCGTAGTAAACTTTTCTACTTTCATATCTTCAAACTCTAAATCTCTATTACTAGTAAAATAAGTATACTTATTATGATTATCAATATAATCTTTAATTAAATCTACAATCTTACTCTTATTTTTATTACCAATTAAAATATCAATATCCATTTTTTCATAATCACTACTATGATTTTGTGAACTACACCCTGCTACAACAAGACAAGCCAAAGGATGTTCTCTTTTTTCTTTATGAACAATCTTTCTTGATTTTCTATCAGCCATATTAGTAACACTACAAGTATTTATAATAACTATATCTGGATAATTATCATCATAAATAAACCCACTTTTCAGTAGGCACTCTTTCATATACTCACTTTCATAAGCATTAACTTTACATCCCAAAGTAACAATTTTAAACTTCATACTTCATCCCCTGAATTCTAACTAATTTAATGTTTGTTGTAACTCTCTTAAAGCCTTTAAAAAAGCTTCTTCTTTTTGATAAGATATAACTGATACTTTAATCTTTGGTTTTACTGGTATATCTTTATTTATTAAATTATCTAAATCTACCTTTTTAACAGTTAAATCATCATCTAGTGCTTCTTCTTCTGAATAATTAAGAGCAAAATCATTTTTCTTCTGTAACAACTCTTCATAACTAATAATTGCTCTTTCTTCTTGTTCTTCTTCATACTTATTTAAGTCAATCGTACTAGGTTCAGCTTGTTCTAAAGCTTCAGTTATTTTTTTTAAACTTTCCATTTCTGTTTTAGGCTCATCTATTTTTTTATCAAATAAATCATAATTAGAAGTGATATCATTATCGCCATCTTGATTTTCCTTCAAAAAATAAATCAAGACAATTACTAATAACATAAGAGCTAAGACTGCGAAAAAGAAAACTACATCTACGAAAGAAAGTGTTTTTAAAAAGCTTACAGTGTCACTAATAATTTGCATAATCATATCACCACAACTTTATTCTATCAAAAAAATGCCAAATAATAAAGAGGCGTTTTAATATTTACAGTTTCTTTTCATTTTATTTACACTAATTAACAACGTAAGGATCTTGAATAGTACCACTACCTACTACTATTACTTCTCTTTTTAAACTAATAACAGGTCTTATCGTCCTATATAAACTACCATTTATATTATCAACTAACTTTCCACTAGTATCTACAATAAATGGATATATAGCATCTTCATCACTCTTAGATAAAGAACTAGTCCACCATAAGTTTTCTAAATCTTCATTATATAAATAATAATCTTTATTCTCTTTATTGTATAATCCTCCTGCAAATATAACTTCATCAGCAGTAATAATTCCTATCTTACTTGTATATCTTTTTCCTAAACAATTAAAAGTAGGTATTTTATTAGTAACTATTCTTGTATAAGCATTATAAGTGTTTTCACTCTTACTAGTTTCACTACAAAACTTAGTATTAGCAATACTATCTTCATAATCTTTTAAATTACTATCATAATAATTATTTAAACTTGTACTAAGAGTTGTTTTATCTAAGCTTTCTAATTCGTTATTATCATGATAATTAGCAAGTGTATCTGATACACCATCAAGTATCAATCTAACACTTCCATCCCCATTTATTCTAATTATTCGCCAAGTAAGATTAGCAAATGATACATAATTATTATCTACTTTTCCTCTAAAATAATAAGTAGTACCATCATCATCTACAGAAGATATTAAACCCTCATTTTCTTGAGCAATATCTTCTCCAACATTAGTTTTACTTAAACTAACTTCATTATTTTTAAGCAGTGTCATATAAAAATATTCTTCTATATCTTCTATTTTATCAATAACTATTTTAAAAGTTGTACTTGTATTATTACTTATCTTTAAATTAAAGCTTTGAGTATCTCCCTTAGATATCAATAAATTATCATAAACAATATTTTGTTCTTTTACTAAATGTTTTTCATTACTCCCAACATCAATATCTGATGAACTTAAAAGATAAGTAACATCTTCATCCATTCCTTTAATATCTGATAAACTAATACGATAATATATATCACTACCACCATCATTAGTAACAGAAAAACGATATATCCCATTACTAATAACATGAGAACCATCTAAATAGTTAATAGATAACTCATCACTTACAACAACCTCTGTTTCAGGATGAATTACTTTATCATAAAACAAATATCCTATACCTATAAGTGCTATACCTATAATAAGTACACCTATTAAAAATAAACTTCTCTTATAAAATAATTTCATTCTTATTCAACCCTTTATACTAAAATTATATAATTAAAAAACAAGAAAGTAAAGAATTTCTTGTTATATTCTTGCCCATACATATAGGAATTTCAAAACTTTAAAGAAATATATATAATAGATAAATACATAGACAAATAGTAGACGTTTTGTCGAATTATAAAATGCATTATAGCAGTATGGGCAAGATTTATATATACTTATTCTGCTCCAACAACTACGTATGGGTCAGTACTAGTACCAATTTGACTACAATTTAATGTTGGTGTTTGTGTTGAATCCCAACTTCCACCTGTAGTCAAAATTCTTCCCCATGGTGCATATGCTGTTACATTTGTTCCGTATCCTCTTTTTGTATCACTTGTCCAATATGTTTCATTTGAACCTGCTACTTTTCTATCATTACAGAA
>CANUCD010000009.1 GCA_947856335.1 uncultured Bacilli bacterium
GGTAAGTTTAATAGATAAACATGGAATAGATATTTTAAGAACTTCAAAAAATAAAAAACATCCAAAATACGAAAAAGAAGAAGCAATCAATCGAGTTTTAATAAATGGTGAAGCAGTTTGGGCAGTAGCCATTGATATGGGATTACTAAGTTATGGAATGTTACAAAACTGGATTAAAAAATATAAAGAAAACGGTTATAATATAGTTGAACGAAAACGTGGAAGGAGTCCAACTATTATGAAAAAACCAAAAGTATCAAATAAAACAGAAACAATTGAAGAAGAAGTTGAAAGATTAAAAAAAGAGAATTTATATTTAAAAGCGGAGCTAGAATATTCAAAAAAATTGAGAGCCGTTGTTCAAGCAAGGAAGAATCGACAACAGAAGAAAAAGTAAGTGTTGTAAGTGAACTTCGGCTAATATATCCATTAAAGATTCTTCTGCAAATATCTGGTTTAGCTAAATCAGTATATTATTATACTTTATCTAAAATAGATAAGGATGATAAAAATAAAAAAATTATAGATAAAATAAAAGAAATATTCTTATACCATAAAGAAAGATATGGCTATCGTCGAATTACTTTAGAATTAAGAAATCAAGGATACGAAGTAAATCATAAAAAAGTTTATAGAATAATGATTAAATTAGGATTAAAACCATTAAAAAGAAATAAAAGAAAGTACTCTTCTTATAAAGGGACAGTTGGTAAAGTAGCTGATAATCTTATTGAAAGAGACTTTGATGCAGATAAACCAAATGAAAAATGGTATACAGATGTAACTGAGTTTAACCTTAGAGGAGAGAAAATTTATTTATCGCCAATTATTGATGGTTTTAACCAGGAAGTAGTTTCATATAATATTTCTAAATCTCCTAATTTGGAACAAATAAATGATATGCTTAAAAAAGCATTTGATAAAACAGATGATAAAGATTTAGAAAATTTAATATTTCATTCTGATCAAGGATGGCAATATCAACATCAGTCTTATCAAAAACAATTAAAAAATAAAGGAATAAAGCAAAGCATGTCTAGAAAAGGAAACAGTATGGACAATGGTTTAATGGAAAACTTTTTTGGACTGCTTAAAACCGAAATGTTTTACGATCAAGAGAATAACTATAAAACAATTGATGATTTAATAATTGCAATAAATGACTATATTTATTATTATAATCATGATAGAATTAAAGTAAAATTAAAAGGATTGTCTCCTGTGAATTACAGATTACAATCCTCTAACTAGAAACTTTATAAACTGTCCAACTTTTGGGGTTCAGTTCATAACCATTATTTTTTATCATTTAAAATACTTTTAGGATAAGGCTTTCTCTCATCTGTTAAACAAAGTAAATAATCAATACTTGTATTATAATATGATGCAAGTTTTTTTAATATTTCAGTTGGAATATCATTTGTTTCTACTTCATATTTAGAATAACCAGTTTGAGACATATTTAAGATTTTAGCAATATCTTTTTGCAATAAATCTTTATCTTCTCTTAAATCTCTTAATCTATTCATATATAATCATTCCTTGTGAAATAAATTTATCATAATCTAATTTAGAGTATTGACATTTAATCTAAAATGGGTTAAATTATTTATATAAGCTAAAATAGGTTATATAAATTATAACTTTATTATTAACTAAATAAAATGAAGTTATACTTCACGAAAGGATGAATGTTATGGAGTTTGAAGTATTAAAGAAGAGTCACATAAAAAGGAATATTATCACCAGTTATCAATTTAAAATCAGATATTACTTTTACAAGTGGAGATGGCACTTCTTCTAATCCATATGTCATTTCGGCGTAAATCATTTGTAAAGTGGGTTTATTTACCCACTTTTTTATGGTATTATATATTAAGGTGGTAAACGTGCAAGATGTTTTAAAAAGAATAGAAGATTATGCTTTAGAAGAAATCATGGGAGAGCGCTTTGCATCTTATGCTAAAGAAATAATTCAAGATAGAGCCATTCCAGATGTACGAGATGGTCTAAAACCAGTTCAAAGAAGAATATTATTTGCTATGTATAAAGCAGGCAATACTTATGACAAAAAATATATTAAAAGTGCTGCAACCGTTGGAGATGTTTTAGGTAAATATCATCCTCACGGAGATTCTTCTGTATATGATGCCATGGTAAGAATGAGCCAGTGGTGGAAACAAAATGCTCCTTTAATTGACATGAAAGGTAATAATGGTTCCATGGATGGCGACCCAGCTGCAGCATATCGTTATACAGAAGCCAGACTTGCTAAAATAAGTAATGAATTACTTGGTGATTTAGACAAAAATACTGTTAATTTTGCTCCAAACTTTGATGATAGATTATTAGAACCGACCGTATTACCAGCTAAATTTCCTAATTTATTAGTTAATGGTACAATGGGAATAAGTGCTGGATATGCAACAAATATCCCACCTCACAATTTAGGCGAAGTAATTGATGCCACTATCAAAAGAATTGATAGTCCTAATTGTTATTTAGATACAATTCTAGAAATTATAAAAGGACCTGATTTTCCAACTGGTGGTATTGCTTGTGGTATAAATGGTATACGTGATGCTTTTAAAACTGGTAAGGGAAAAGTTATTGTTCGAGCTAAATATGATATTGTAAAAGAAAAAGGTAAATTAAAAATCGTTATAAGTGAGATTCCTTATGATGTAAATAAAGCACTATTAGTAAATAAAATTGATGGGCTTAGAATTGATAAGAAAATTGATGGCATGAGTGAAGTTCGTGATGAATCAGATAGAGAGGGACTTAGAATTGTCATTGATTTAAAATCGGGAGCAAACCCTGATTTAATCTTAGGTTATTTATTTAAAAATACTGATTTACAAATATCATATAACTATAATATGGTCGCTATAGTAAACCGTATTCCCAAAACTCTAGGTATTTTAGAAATCCTAGATGCTTATATTGCTCATCAAAAAGAAGTAATTTTAAAGCGAAGCAAATTTGATCTAGCAACATACGAAAAAAGGATGCATATTGTTGAGGGACTAATTAAATGTTTATCTATTCTTGATGAAGTAATTAAAGTAATACGTGCTAGTAAAAATAAAGCTGATGCTAAAAATAATTTAGTAAACAAATTTAAGTTTACCATGGAGCAAGCTGAGGCAATTGTTACTTTACAACTATATAAATTAACTAATACAGACGTTTTAGAGCTAGAAGAAGAAATGGCTAAACTTTCTAAACTAATTGAGGGTTTAAAAGCTATTCTTAGTGATGAAGAAGTATTAAAATACGTTATGAAAAAAGAATTAAAGTTAATAAAAAAAGAATATGAAACTCCAAGAAAAACAAAAATAGAAGAAGAAATAAGTGAGATAAAAATTGATGCTAAAGAAATGATTCCAAAAGAAAATGTCGTCGTAGTAGTAACTCATGAGGGATACGTAAAAAGAGTAAGTGCTAAAAGTTATGCTGTATCAACTGAAGATACTACCCTAAAACCTGGAGATTATATAACAGGACTATATGAGACTACAACTCTAAATACTTTAATCATCTTCACTAATTTAGGAAATTATTTATTTATTCCTATTTATAAAATACCAGATGTTAAATGGCGTGAGTTAGGCAAACATATAAGTAATATTATTATGACTTCTGAGGGTGAAGAAGTTATTGCTTCATTTATCTATCACAAAGACGATACTTATATTTTAGCCTCTAAAGATGGAATGATTAAAAGAACCAAAGCAAATCTTTATGAAGTAGCCAGATGTTCAAAACCAATGGTTGCCATGAAACTAAAAGAAGATGATAGATTAGTAGATGTAAAAAAAGATTTAGGTAAGATTATTTTAGTTACTAAAAATGGTTATTATCTAAATTATAGTAGTGATGAAGTTTTATTAGTGGGTGCTAAAGCAAGTGGGGTAAAAGCTATTAGTTTAAAAGAAGATATAGTAATAAATATGAATAGTTATGATATATTTGCTGAATACTTAACTATTTTTACTGATAATAAAACGGCTAAAAGAATAAAACTATCTGATTTAGAAACTCATAGTAGAGCCAAAAAAGGTAGTTTACTTATTAAGAAAACTAAAACAGTTACTTATCATATTTTAAATGCTTTACTTACTAATTCTAAAGATGTAATATTAACTAAATCTGATAGTGAGATTAAATTATATAAAAATAGTGATATTGCAATAATGGATATTACCTCTACTGGTTCAAATATTAGTAAATATAAATTAGATTGTGCAAGTACAGTTGTATTACTTAAAAAAGATGCAAAAGAAGAAATTAAAAAAGAGGAAACTAAAGAAAAAGAACCTCAAAAATTATCAATGGCCGACTTCCTAGATGATTTTAAATTATAATTTCTTCTTTTTTTTTAATGTTTTACATATACTTTTAGTGGTGATAATATGTCTAAAAAAGAAGAATTTAAAGCTTTTGCTAAAAATCATCCTGAGTTAGTAAGCAAAGTTCATCAAAAAGATGCTTCATGGCAAGAATTATATGAGATTTATGATATTTATGGTGAAGATACTAGAGCATGGGATAAATATCTAAAAGAAAGTTCAACTTCTAATTTAAGCAATTTAAGTGATATTGTAAAAAAAATAGATATGGATTCTGTTCAAAAACATATTAGTACTGCTCAAAAAGCCTTAGATTTAGTTCAAGAACTAACAAATAAAACCCCAACTAATGCATCATTTAAGGGACCAGCAAACCCAAGACCAATCAATCATTTCTTTGAGGATTAAAAATATGCAAGTAAGTATATTATTAGAATTAAAAAAAGATGAAAAAATGTTTCAGCTATTAAAAGAAAACTCATACTGGATTAAAGAATTAAATCGAAGTCCCACTAACTATAAAAGATATAAAGAAAACATGAAAATAAAATATCGTCTTAGAGCAACTGATAAAATAAGTGATGCTATTGATAATATTGATATTATTAGTAATGTTTTAAATGCTTTAAAATAATTGCATATTTACTTTTAGTCTGCTATACTATGTTTAGGAGGAAAGTAAAATGAATGAAAAAGTTGTTGTAAATACAGGTTTACCATCTTATTTACCCAAATTCAAAAATCCCGTTTATCAAGCGGCTTTAGAAACAAAGGAAAAACTTAGAAATGAAATTTTATTGCGAATTAAAACGGGAGATTTTAAAGAAGGATTATATCCATTAGTAAAAAATATTACTCTAACAAGTGAAGAATTAGAAAATATTATAAATTGTTGGAAATCTCAAGGCTACCAATCTTTAGTATTTTTATATGAAATAGTATTAAGAACAAATGACTTAGAAAAAATAAAAGAAGCAGATAATTATTTATTTCGCATATTTAAAGAAAAAGAGGAAAAATCTAGATAGTTCTTCTTTTTTTTGCTATAATTAAAAAAGGTGATTGTCATGCAAAATTTTATTCCTGATATATATCAAAAAAGTATATACGATATTGATTATCAAAAATTAAAGAAAAAAGGAATTAAGTGTTTACTCTTTGATTTAGACAATACTCTTGTTCCCGTAAAAACAGTCGCTCCTACCAAAAAGGTGAAAGAATTATTTCAACTATTAGAAAAAGACTTTAAGATTATTATTTTGTCAAATAGTGGCAAAAAAAGACTTATTCCTTTTAAAGAAGGATTAAATGTTGATACTTCTTTTTCTTCTCATAAACCATTTAAAAAGAAATATTTAAAGATTATGAAAATATATGGCTTTAAGTATCATGAAATAGCAGCGATAGGAGACCAACTTTTAACAGATATATGTGGTGCTAATAGGGTAGGGGTAACTTCTATCTTAGTGCATCCCATTGGTGAATATGAAAAAATATGGACAAAAATCAATCGCTTTTTCGAAAGTTTTGTCTACCGAAAATTAAGAAAACAAGGAATACTTGAAAAAGGAGAGTATTATGAGTAAAAAGTGTATGGGATGTGGTATTATAATGCAAGATAAAGACCTAAATGCCCCAGGATATACTCCTAATATAACTCATGATTATTGTAAAAGATGTTTTCAACTAAAACATTATGGAATAAAAAAAGAAAATGAATCTATTAGTGAGGAAGAAATATTAAATAAAGTAAATAAAGCAAAAGGTCTTGCCTTCTTTTTTGTCGATTTTTATCATATAAATAAAAAAAGTATGAATATATTTAAAAAAATCGATTTATCTAAAGTGCTTGTAATTAGTAAATGTGATACCCTAAGAAAAGAAATGAAGCCAGAAAAAATAATTACTTGGTTAAAAAAAGTTTATAAAATAGATGAACAAGTTATTTTTGTAAGTAATAAAGATTATCTTAAATCTGTTAATATACTTAAAGTAATGGAAAGTAAAAATATACATAAAGCATATCTACTAGGTCTTACTAATGCTGGTAAAAGCACAACAATAAATAAACTTTTAAAGGCAAATAATATTAAAAAAGAAATATTAGTAAATAAAAAGCCTAATACAACCCTTGATTTTATTAAAATAAAAATTAAAGAAAACATTTTATTTGATACACCAGGCTTTAACCTAGAAGATAATACTTTAATAAATGAAGAAATAAAGCCTTTATCTTACCAAATAAATAAAAATACAACCCTTATTATAGATAAAAATATGTTTACTTTTTTAAATGAAAATAAAGTCGTTTATTATGGTAAAAATAAGATTGAAAGAAAGTATGATATAAATATAGATGGGCAAAAAATAAAAGTAGAAAAAAATAGTGATATTGTTTTATTTGATAGTAGCTTTCTAAATGTTAAAGAAGAATGTGAACTTATCACAAATAGTAACATTTTAGAAATACGTCCTAATTTTAGTGGTGATAATAATGAGTAAAATACATATAATGAGTGAAGAACTTGCTAATAAAATATCAGCAGGAGAAGTAGTAGAACGCTGTTCTAGTATAGTAAAAGAATTAGTAGAAAACAGTATTGATGCATCGGCAACTATAATTAAAATTGAACTAATAAAGGGTGGAATAGAAAAAATAAAAGTAACTGATAATGGTACTGGTATGGATAAAAAAGATGCTTATCTTGCTTTTTCAAGACACGCCACAAGTAAGATTATGAGAGATGATGATTTATTCTTTATTAGTACTATGGGGTTTCGTGGAGAAGCACTTCCCTCTATTGCCAGTGTCTCTGAAGTAAAATTAAAAACTAGTAATGGCACAGATTCTACCTATATCCATATTAAAGGTGGAGAAATACTAGAAAATACTACTGGTGATTTAAGAGTGGGTACATCCATTAGTGTTACCAACTTATTTTATAACACCCCAGCTAGACTTAAGTACTTAAAATCAGAAAATACCGAGAACTATAACTCTGTTCATTTAATAGAAAAACTTGCTCTAGCTCATCCTAATATCCAGTTTACTTTATTAAACAATGATAAAGTAATAGTACACACAAGTGGCTCTAATAATTTACTAAAGACAATTCATGAAATATATGGATTAAATGTTTCAAATAAAATGTTAGAATTTAAAAGTGGTAATAATGATTTTGATATTTATGGTTATATATGTAAACCAGAAATACTACGTTCTAATAGAAATGATTTTAATACCTTTGTAAATGACCGAGTAATACGTAATAGTGAGATAAATAAAGCTATAAATGATGCTTATTATACATATAAACCAGATGGTAAATATCCAGTTGTCGTCTTAAAAATCAATACCGACCCAACTCTTGTAGATGTAAACATTCATCCAACCAAACAAGATGTTAAAATAAGTAAAATGGAAGAATTATATGATTTAATTTATACAACCATCAAAGATACTTTATATAAAAATTTATTGATACCAAATGCTTTAAAAGAAAAAAGTGTTAATATCATCAAAGATGATGTCATAAAGGGTATCATCGAAAATATGACTAAAGAAAAAGAAATAGTTCAAACTGAACTAAATTTTCAAATTGAAAAAACAGAAGATAGCAACTTAGAGTTAAAAACAAGTGATGAAGTTATCATAAATAAAGAGATGAAGTCCCTTGTTTTATATCCCGTAGGTCTTGCTCTTGGAACATACATAATTGCTCAAAATGATGAGGGAATATACTTAATTGACCAGCATGCAGCCCAAGAAAGAGTAAATTATGAACGCTATTTAAAAGCTTTAAGAAAAAAAGAAGTAACAACAACTTACCTGTTAATTCCCATAACAATTGAACTTTCTGCTTCTGATTATTTAGTATTAAAAGAAAACATAAATATCTTAACTAATATGGGTTTTATTATCGAAGAATTTGGTATCAATACTTTTCTCATAAAAGCTCATCCAACTTGGATATTACAAGATTATGAAGAAGAAAGTATTCGAAAAATAATTGATTTAGTAATAAGCATAAAAAGTGAATTTGATCCCATTAAATTTAATGATCATCTTGCCAAAACTCTTGCTTGTAAAATGAGTATTAAAGCTAATATGAATATTAGTCTTGCTGCTCAAGAAGAACTTTTAAAAGAACTTGTCTTATGTGATAATCCATATAATTGTCCTCATGGAAGACCAACTATTATTAAGTTTAGTATTTATGATTTAGAAAGAATGTTTAAAAGAGTTATGAATTAAATTAAGTAAAGAAATTATATAAAAAAGAGTATTTGCTTACAGTAAACGCTTTTTCTTGCTCATAGCTTATTTTTATCATATAATATTATCATAGGAAACATAAAAGGAAGTATTACTTCATAGTAAAAAGCTTCACAACCTAGTAAAATAATAGTGGAGAGTGAAAGTATGACAACGTTTAAAAGAGATTTTACTTTTAAAGATAATATTATTGAAGTAGTAGCAAGAAATGTGAGAAAATACAGAAAAATGGCAGGTATTACCCAAGAACAACTAGCCACTGATATTGGTGTATCCAATGATTTTTTAAGAAGATTTGAAACAACTTTTGGTAAAGAGGGAATGAGTCTTAATACTCTTTATAAAATATCAATTGTTTTAAATGTATCAATGGATAAATTTTTTCTTGAATAACCCTTTATAAATTATTAAAATCATTGTACAATAAATAAAGAGGTGAACTTATGAGTAAGAATTATGAATTTAATCCTGAAATGTATAAAACTGTAGCTAAAAATGTAAGGTTTTATCGCAAAGCTAAAGGCTTATCTATTGATGAATTAAGTGATTATGCCAAGATTAAAAAAGAATTTTTACAGGAATTTGAATTAGCTCAAGATAATAAAGCTATTTCAATTTATGATTTATATAAAATTAGTGTTATTTTAGATATTTCCATTGACAAGTTTTTTATAAATTAAGAACTTGTTTTAATGAAATCTTAATTTTCTAATATACTTTATTAGGAAGTGAAGAAATGTTTTTAAGTTTACTTAATATTGTAAAAGATATGCTTTTATTTACAGGAAGTTACTCTAATAGTGTTTTTCCTGAACCCCTTAGTCCTAAAGAAGAGGAAGAATCAATTGATGAAATGCTTAAAGGAAGCGTGCTTGCTAGAAATCGTTTAATTGAACATAATTTAAGATTAGTTGCCCATATTGTTAAAAAGTTTGATAATTCTTCCATAGACACAGATGATTTAATTAGTATTGGCACAATTGGTTTAATTAAGGGAATTGATTCTTATAAAAGAAGTAAGAAAACTAAAATTACAACATATGCAGCAAGATGTATTGAAAATGAAATTTTAATGTACTTTAGAAGTAATAAGAAAAATGCTAATACAATTAGTTTAAATGATTCTGTTGGATTTGATAAAGATGGAAATGAAATTAGTTTAATGGAAATGATAAAGGATGATTCTAAAGATATAGCTTTAGAGTTACATTTAAAAGATAACATTTATTTATTAAAAAAATATTTTTGTGTTTTAAATAAAAGAGAGCAAGAAATATTACGGCGAAGATATGGGTTAGATAATAATGATGAACAAACCCAAAAAGAAATAGCAGAAGATTTAAAAATATCCCGTAGTTATGTATCAAGAATAGAAAAAAGAGCCTTATCTAAAGTATTAAAAGAATTTATGAGGGCAAGTCAAGATTTATAGATTAAAGAGGTATTATGAATTATTTAGTAAAAAGAAATGAATATATATTAAAATTATTGTTAAATAAAGATGCAAAAGGAATTGATGAAGAAAAATATGGTGTTGTTTTAGCCGAGTTAGCCGTATCTAATCATATAGATGATATTTGTGCTTATATTTATTATGCTTTAGATAGAGAGTTTAAAGAAAAGAAAAAGGTAGTATCTAGTGAAAAAATATTAAAGTCACTTACAACTTCTTATTGTATTATTAAAGCTTATGAGTTTATTAAATATTTAGAAGATTTGTCTAATCATCAATATGAACATGATACTTTTGCAAGGTAAAACCTTGCTTTTTTATGCTCTTTAAAGTAAAATAATATAAGAAAGAGGTTTTATTATGACAAATCAAGAGTTAGCAGATTTAATATTTCCTAATATTACTAAAACACCAAGTGATTATGAGAATCTTTATCCTAAAAGAGATTTAGGTGAAGGAGCTAAAGTAGTTCGTTTTGCTCCATCTCCAACGGGATTTATGCATATTGGCAATATGATGAGTGCAACTATAAATTATGTTCTTGCTAAATCAAGTAATGGCATCTTTTTTCTTCGTAATGAAGATACAGATCAAGCAAGAAGTGTAGATGGAGCAGTTGAATTTATTCATCACGTTTTAAGTCACTACGATATTTATCCTGATGAATATGAGTATAATGGTAAAACTGTAGGAAATTATGGTCCATACATTCAAAGTGAAAGAATAGAAATTTATCATGCGTTTATTAAACATTTAATTAGTATTGGTAGAGCATACCCATGTTTTTTAACTAGTGACGAATTAAACGAAATTAGAGAGTATCAATCAAAATCTAAAAAGAGAATTGGTATTTATGGAAGATATGCTAAATTTAGAGATATTTCTAATGATGAAGCTGCCAGAAGAATAAAAAATGGCGAAAAATTTACAATTCGTTTTCGTTCAGAAGGCGATTTCAATCGAAAATTTATTTTTGAAGATTTAACTAAAGGTAAAATTGAAATGCCAGAAAATGATATTGATGTTCCAATTATGAAAAGTGAAAATCTACTTCCAACATACCACTTTGCTCATGTAGTTGATGACCATTTAATGCGTACAACTCATGTGGTTCGAGGCGAAGAATGGATGAGTAGTGTTCCACTTCATCATGAACTTTTTGCATCATTTGGCTTTAAAATGCCTAAATATATCCATACTTCTCTTATATTAAAGAAAGATGGCGATACAATTCGTAAAATTAGCAAAAGAAAAGATCCAGAAGCTTTAATGTTTTATTATGAAGAAAAAGGATATCCTACTATAGCAGTCATTGATGCAGTCTTAACGATTGCCAACTCCAACTTCGAAGAATGGCGCACCTATAATCCTGATAAGCCATTTTATGAATTTCCATTTAGTCCAAAGAAAATGAGTGCAAGTGGAGCTTTATTTGACTTAGATAAACTAGATAATATTTCTAAAAATTATATTTCTAAGATGAGTGCAAGTAAGCTTTATGAAGAATATTTAGCTTGGGCCAAAAAATATGATGAACATGTATATGAATTGATAAGTAAATATAAAGAAGATACTATTAACTTTTTAAATATTGAAAGAGAAACCAAAAAACCAAGAAAAGACTATGAAAATTATATTAGTATATTCCCTAAAACATGGTATATTTATGATGAAGAATGGAATAAAAAATTAAAATATGATTTTACCAAAATTACAGATAAAGAAGAAATTAAATCAATTATGGATAATTACTTAAATAATTATTATAATGAATTAGATACAGAAGAAGAGTGGTTTAATAAAATTAAAGAATTATGTGATAAAATGGGTTACGCATCTAATATGAAAGAGTATAAAGAAAACCCTGATAATTTTAAAGGGAATGTAGCAGATTTTACCACTGTATTAAGAGTAGTACTTACAACATCTTGTATGACACCTAATTTATATGATATTATGCATATTTTAGGTAAAGAAAGAATGCTAACTAGATTTTCAATTTTTATTAAACAATATTAGATTGTCAAACAAGATAAAATATGTTAATATAGTAATGTCTTTTAAATAAAGACATTATGGTCTGTTGGTGAAGTGGTTAACACATTGCCCTCTCAAGGCAACATTCATGGGTTCAAATCCCATACAGATCACCATTTAGTTATTTAAGCCTTTAAGGGCTTTTTTATTTTCTAAACACACTTATTTGCAAAATATTATCTTTTATGGTATGATATTAAACCAAAAGAAGGGGTTTTTATGAAAGAAGATTTAGAAGCTACAAAAAAACTAATAGAAATTCAAGTTAAATCAGGATATGTTCATATGTTTGGTATTCCTTTTAGTGAATATCAAAAAGTATATAAAGATACTAATGAAAATATTGGTGGATATATGAGTATTTTAAATATTCAAGATAAATCATCTGCTTTAAGTGTCTTAGCAAGTGGAGATCATATTTTTAATTTAGCTTATTATGGAATTAAAGACATGATGACTTTTGATACCAATAAATTAACCCAATATTACGCTTTAGGTTTAAAAAGAGCAGCTATACTTGCTTTTCCTTATCATAAATATTTAGAATTTATGAGAACCATTACAAGAAGTGATATTTCTTTAGAACAATTAAATGCTCTTATTGGATTGCTTTATCCCTTTATGGATGAAAAAATGAAAATATATTGGCAAGAATTGATAGATTTTAACTATCATTTACAAAAGAATATAAATAATCCTCTTAATTTATTTCAAATGTTACTAATAAATATTGCTGATGAAGAAATAACGATTAAAAAGAACTTATATCTTAAAAGCGAAATTGATTATGAAAAAGCAAGACTTAATTTAGCTAAAGCCAATATTTATTTTCGCTGGTGTGATTGCTTATATTTAGATAAAAAGATACCAGGACAATATGATTTATTATTTTTATCTAATATTCCCGATTATTTTTATAAAACATATGGTCATAATTGGAAATATAGTAAACTTTTAAAATACGAAAAAAGATTAGAGCAAGTAATGAATGATGGAGGATTAGCTGCTTTAGCTTATTTAATACAATACGGTGTAATAGATAAAGATTTCTATAAAACATATCCTATCTTATCATCAAGTATAACTAAAAAAGATTTAAAAGATGAAGAAATTATTACATTTCCCCACATTCACAAAGAAGCTGTAAGTCATGAAGCTGTTGATGGTCTTTTACTAAAAAGATACATTAAATAGTGTAAAGTGATGAATATAAGCTAGTTTTATCTAGCTTTTTCGTTTAAAATAGTAAATGAGTGATATATTATGAAGTTAAAAACTAAAATAGTAAATTATGACCATTTAAATGAAGAAAACATTCATGATAGAGTAATAAGAGTAAAAGCATTACTAATAAACAGCAAAAAAGAAATATTATTAGCAAGTGCTTATACAACCATTCAATTCCCAGGAGGACATATCAAAGAGGGTGAATCATTAAAAGAAGGATTAAAAAGAGAAGTGTTAGAAGAAACAGGAATTGTATTAAATGGTGATTATGAACCATTCTTCTGCTTAAAATACTTTTTAAAAGATTATCCAATCATTGGAAACAATCGAAGCATTGAAATTTATTATTACTATATTTTAACAGATGAACCCTATAATCTAGATAACGTTTTTTTAGATGATCAAGAAAGAGATGGGGGCTTTTATTTAAGTTATGTTCCCTTAAAGAAAGTAAAACGTTATTTACATACTCATCCTGGAAATTTAAAGATCAATAAAATTGTTACAAATGAAATGTTAGAAGCTCTAAAAGTAGGAAAGCGTATGTTTAGGTGGTAATATGGATACAAAGAAATTTAAAATGATAGATGAAGAATTTACTTGCCTTGTATGTGGAAAAAAAGTAAATCCATTAGTTTATACAGCAAGAGACCACTGTCCTTATTGTTTATCAAGTATTCATGTTGATGAATATCCTGGAGATAGACTTTGCAAATGTCATGGCATATTAAGACCTATAGGAGTCGAAAAAGGAAAAAAAGATAACTTAAAAATTCTTTATCGCTGTGATAAATGTGGAATGCTTAAAAAGAATAAAATGGCACGTGATGATAATTATGAGTTAATATTAAAAATTATGAGTAGTAAAATATAATGAGGTGAAACATGGCTATTTATTTAAAAAAGAATTTAGAAGTAGTTAAAAGTATTCAAAATGAAGTAACTTTTATTTCTAAGCTAGATAATCATAAACCAGTTGTAAAAGTAGGAATTCTTAATTTAATGCCTACTTTAGAAGATACAGAAAGACAACTAATTATGGCTTTAGATACAAAGTTACTACAAGTAGAACTAGATTTTATTTATTTAGATACTAAAATAGTAGATGAAGATAAAAAAGCTTATTACAAGAAATATTATTGTTCTTTTAGTGATATAAAAGATATGGATTATGATGGTATAATTGTTACAGGAGCTCCCCTAGAACACATCAATTATTATGATATTGATTATATAGAGGAATTAAAAGAATTTTTTAAATACACAAAAGAGCATGTTCGTTCTACTATCTTTTTGTGTTGGGCATCTCAGTTTGGTTTACAATATTTCTATGGTATTAACCGTTATCAATTAAAAGAAAAATTATCAGGCTTATATGAACACTATCTTGTTAAAAAAACAGATTTAGTAAAAGGATTTAATGATTATTTCTTAATTCCTCAATCCCGTTATTGCAGTATTATTGAAGGAGAAATATCTAAAAGAGATGATTTAATCTTAACTAGTAAATCAAATGAATCTGGTGTATATATTGTTGAATCAAAAGATAAAAAAAGAGTATTTTTAACTGGACACGCAGAATATGATTTATACACATTAGATAAAGAATATAAAAGAGACATCAACAAAGGATTAAAAATAAATCCTCCATGCAATTATTACAAAGATGATAATCCTAATAATGAACCTATTTATTCATGGCATGCTACATCTACTCTCCTGTATCATAATTGGTTATATTATTATGTCTATCATGATGAAATATGAATAATTTGATTAAATGTAAGTGTTTTTGCAAGTCCAAGTTCAATCGTTTTTGAATTTGGATTTATTTTTTTGATATTACTTTTAATAGTAGTTATTTTACCTTTTTCATAATAAGTAATTTCTCTTATATCTTGCATATAATAAGCATCAATTAAAGTATCACTAATTTCTTTTATCTCTTCTGGAAACAAAGTTGGTTTATAACAACTTTTATTTTGCTCAATTATTTTTAAAGTTTCTTTAGATGGAGTAAGAGAATTAAAGGGTTGCCATTTAATAAAACCTCTATCTATCATGCACTATGACCCCCAATCTTTTTGTTTCGCTCATGAATTGTGGAATCATTTAAAAGACTAGAAGCTTTTAAAAGAGCATTTTTCCCAAACTTATCTTTTATTTCTAATATTGCTTTATCAATCTGCTCTTGTTCTTCAATTTCTTTAATATTATCGAATAAATTTAATTGTACACCATCTTTATTTGCTAAATGCCCACAAGCAATAGTTACTTTACGAATAGGTAAATCTTCATAATATTTATCAAAAATCATAAGAGCATTATCCAAAATAATCTTTTCACTATCAGTAGGATTACTTAATTTTATTTGATGAAAAAATCCTCCCCCAATTCCTTTTGAATAACCAATACCAAGTCCAATTAACGAAGAGGTTTTATTATTTTTATGTAAACGAATAACAACAACTTCAACCATCTCTCGAATAATAATTTTAATATTAGTACCATCATAATCTTTAAATAACACTTGACTATGAGAATAAGATTTATCAATATCTTTACTCATATCTTTGATTCTACTTAAATCAATTCCATTCGCATGATTCCATAATTCCATGCCAATAACTCCAAATTTTTGCTTTAATTTATTTCGGTCATAATGCGCTAAATCACCCATAGAATAAATACCTAGTTTATTTAAGTTTTTCTCCATTCTAGAACCAATTCCCCAAACTTTAGATAAAGGCTCAATAGGCCATAATTTATTTGGAATATCTTCATAAGTCCATTTGGCAATAAAATCTTGATTGTGTTTTGCCTCAATATCCATAGATAATTTAGCAAGAAGCATATTAGGACCAATCCCACAAGTAGCAACTAATCCCGTACTTTTTTTAACATCTCTTAAGATATCTAAAGCAAGTTCATAATCTGTTTTTTGATACATTTTTAAATAATCAGTAACATCTAAAAAACATTCATCAATAGAATAAATATGTAAATCATCTTTAGAAACATACTTTAAATATATTTCTATAACTTCCCTTGATTTTTCTAAATAGCGATGCATCCTAGGTCTAGCTATCTCATAATGAATATCTTTTGGTATTTCATAAAGCCTACCACGAGATGGTACTCCTTTTTCTTTTAAATAGGGACTAACAGCAAGAGTAATAGCGCCTTTCCCTTGATTTTTATTAGCAACCACCAAAGGATAAGTAAAAGCATCTACATTTTTATCAATACATTCAACAAAAGCAAAAAAGCTTTTCAAATCGATACATAAGAAATTACGGTGTAAATAAACTTCTTCCATCGCCATCACCTAACACCATTATATACAAACAATTGTATTCTTGCAAGTGGTAAAAAATGGAAAATAAAAAAGCAGACTAGTTTTTATTTTCTACTTTTAAAAATATTTCTTCATCAATTTTCCCAGTTACAAAATCAGCACTAACATGAAAATATTTACAAAATCCAATAATATAACTTGTAAGAGCAAGATTAACTTCATTTTCATATTTACTAATAGAAGAACGTGTAATATTGAGAGCTTTTGCTAGTTCATCTTGAGTAACATCATTTTCTCTTCGAATTCGCTTAATCCTTTTAGCAAGTAATTTAGAATTCATTGGTTTATTTTCTTGATATTTCCAAGTATCACTAAATCCTAAAACAAAATCAAATGATACATCAAATAAATTACAAAATTTATCTAATTGGCGAATAGGAATAATATCATTTTCTCTTTCCCACATATTATAACTATTTCTAGAAACTCCAAGATAATTAGCCACTTCTTGTTGGCTTAAATCAGCATAAATTCGAACTTTTTTTAATCTAAACATATTCTAAACTCTCTTTCTTATGTAATCATTTTTACACAAAATATTAAAACAGAGAACTAC
>CANUCD010000010.1 GCA_947856335.1 uncultured Bacilli bacterium
ATTTTGTACAGCAAACTACTCATGAATCAATAAATCTTCATCTTCACTTTTAAGTTTATCCACTTCTACTTTATTGATAGAATCAAACCTTTTAGTAATCTTATCACTAGTAGTATTAAGTTCTTCTACACTTTTACTAACAGTATTTATATTACGAGCTAGCTTATCCCATCGCTCTTTATATCTTGCAAATTCTATAGAAAGCTTATTTAATTCATCATGAATAATTTTAGCATACTTATCTCTTTCCATATTCTTTAAAATCATCTCAATAACTGTAAGTGTACTCATAAGAGTAGTAGGACTAGTAATCCATACTTTCCTAGAATAAGCATAATTAAGAATATCAGAGTGATATGCATTAACTTCAGCAAATATAGCTTCTGCTGGCAAAAAAAGTATTGCTTCATTACTAGTTTCCCCATGTATAATATATTTACTAGCTATAGCATCAATATGCTTCTTAAAATCAAGTTTAAACTGTCTTTCTGCCATAGTTCGCTCATCTTTACTTAAAGACTTATTAGTCATTTTCTCATAATTTTCTAAAGGAAATTTAGAATCAATGGCAATTGTTCCGAGTGGAGATGGAGCATAAAGTATAGCATCAGCAATAGAACCATTACTCATCTTATGTTGTAAATCATATATACCTGTATTAACACTTCCAAATGCATTTTCCAAAATAAATTGTAAATTAACTTCCCCAAATATACCTCTACTTTTCTTATCTGTAAGTATACTTTGTAAAGAAATAATATCTTCTCCTAAACCATCTATTTTCTTTTGAGCTTCATCTATTTTAGATAATCTTTCTAATACATTTGCAAATGTTTTATTTGTTTTTTCTAAACTTTGATCTAATCTTTCGGTAACTCGGTTATTTATTTCTAATAATTTTCTTTCTATTTTCTCATCAAGCGTATCAAAATCTTTTCTAATATCACTTGAAAACTGCACTTTAAACTCTCCTATTTCTTTAATTAAAGAAACTTCAAGTTTACTCATTCTATCTACAACTTCTAAACTATGATTTTTTCTAAGTAAAATAACAAATAAAAGAATAACAACCAAAACTAATAACCCAATAATAACATATTCCATAATATACCTCTATTCTATTCTAAGTTTCCTACTAACAATTTTACTAATAATATAAGCAACTAAAACTAATATTCCCACTCTAACTAAATAGATAGGATTTTTAATACTTTCAATTAAACTAACCCCAACAAATCCCCAGAAATAAACCAAAAACACTTTTCCTATTAAAAGAGAACCTATAAACTTTTTATAGCTCATATTAGATAAACCTGCTGCTATATTAACTAAAAAAGCTGGTGTAAAAGGAATAGCAATAATAACTGTTAATTCTTCAAACTTCAAATTAGTAATAACATCAATTGTTTTTTTACTAACTAAACCATTATTCTTAATTCTTCTAAAAAGCCAAGTCTGTACTTTCTTTCTAAATAAATAAAAAGAAATAAAACAACCAAGACAAGTAAATACCCAAGAAATAATAAACCCTAAAATATTACCAAAAGCTAAAAAGTTTAAAGTAATAAACACAAAAAGAGGTAATATAGGAACCATTGATTCAATTAAAATAAAGAAGCAACCAATAATAGGTCCTAATATACCTAACCCCTGAAGTGTTGTATCAATAAATGTATCTATCGCATCAAACATATCAATCACAATACTATTATAATACAAAACCATAAAAATTACACTCTAAATAACTTTTAGAGTGTAAACAACTTAATAAACAAACAAAGTATAATACCTACCATAAGTGGAACAATAACACTTAAAAATGTATAAAACTTACTATTTGTTTCTTTATAAATTGTAAGTAAAGTAGTAGAACAAGGAAAACGATATAAAAACAAGAATATAAAACATAAAGCTGTTGTAATTGTCCATCCATTACTAACTAAAATATCTTTAAGTATAAAAATATTATCCATACTAATTAAAGTATTAGTATTCAAATAAACCATAAGCATAATAGGTAAAACTATTTCATTCGCTGGAAATCCAAGAATAAGTGCTAGTAATATAACACCATCTACTCCTAAAAAATGCCCAATTGGTGTCAAATAAGAAACTAAATAATCTAAAATAGGCTTACCATTTATAGTAAAATTTACTATACCCCAAATAAGTACTCCTGCTAAAATAGCCACTTTAATAGCTCTTCCTAAAACAAATATAGCTCTATTTTTAAAACTATCAATAATTGTATCTATAATATTAGGCATTCTATAAGGTGGTAACTCTAAAGTAAAATATGAACTTTCTCCCTTTAATACTGTTTTAGATAAAAGATAACTACACAAAAAAGTCAAAATAATTCCCAATAATATAAACAATGTTAAAATAAGTGAACACATAAAAGCCCCATAACTTTGATTAAGACCTACCATAAATATAGTAATAATAGCAATTAAACTAGGAAACTTTCCATTACAAGGCATAAAAATATTTGTTAAAATAGCAAGTATTCTCTCTCTTTTTGAATCAATAATTCTTGTTCCTGTAACTCCAACTGCATTACATCCAATACCCATACACATAGTAAGTGCCTGTTTACCACAAGCATGACACTTACTAAAAGCTCTATCTAAATTAAAAGCCATTCTTGGTAAAACTCCCAAATTTTCTAAAAAACTAAAAAGTGGAAAGAAAATAAGCATTGGTGGCATCATTACTGATACAACCCAATATAAAGTTTTATAAACCCCATTAACAAGTAAATCTAATAAAGTACTAGGAATATGAATAAACTCTAAGATATTAGTAAGAGGTACTTCTAACCAAGAGAAAAAAGAAAATAATAAACTAGATGGATAATTAGCTCCCTTTATTGTCAAATAAAAGCAAATAAATAATAAAATAAGCATAATAGGTATTCCCCATAATTTACTTGTTAAAACTTTATCTATTCTTCTTGTATAATCCCTTATGTTTTCTATTATTATAACTCCATCTAATACTTCTTTAACTCTCTTGGCTAAATGTAGAGCTACCTCTAAAGAAACATCAATATCTGTATCTATTAAAATATCATCTATAATTCCTAACTCTTTAAATTTATCAACATAATAAGAATGCTGTTCAAGTACTTTTAGAACTATCCATTTCCTATTATAAGTTGTATCAGCAATATGTTTATCAATACTTTTTATAAATGTATTTAAAACTCCATAATCTATATCAAGATAATTACTTGGTTTACTATTATAAATTGCTTTTAAAAGACAATCTAACCCCACTTTATTTTTAGCACTTACTAAAACAACGGGACTTTCTAATCTTTCTTCTAATAATTTAGCATCAATAGTAATACCCTTTTTCTCTGCCTCATCTATTAAGTTAATACAAACAACTACATTCTTACATATTTCTTTAGTTTGTAAAACAAGATTAAGACTTCTACTTAAATTAGTCGCATCACACACCACAACTGCAACATCAAAACGAGAAAACAAAATAAAATCAGTTGCTACCATCTCTTCTTTTGATTTACTAACTAAAGAATAAGTCCCAGGTAAATCATAAAAAGTATATGAAGTATCTAAATAATTACAAACCCCAGAATTAACACTTACTGTCTTTCCAGACCAATTACCCGTATGTTCATTTTTATGTGTAAACTGATTATAAAGCGTAGATTTACCTACATTAGGCATACCTATTAAAGCAACATCAATCCTCTTCATAAATAACCTCTATTTCTCTTGCAAGTTCATCTCTTAAAGCAAGTATAGCCCCATTTATTTTATAAGCTCTAGGATTACGAAAAGGATTATTTAAAACACATTCTACTTTTTCTCCAGGCAAAAAACCCAAATCATATAATCTTCTTTTCATATCAACATCATTTATTTTCAAAATAACCACTACATCATTTAATTTTATCTCATCAAGACTCATTAAAACTCCCCCATTATAACTCTATCGTATTATATGACAAGATAAATTTTTAGTAACTAAAAAAAGCTATTGCTAGCTTAAATAACGAATAATAACAGGTGCTAATATAATAAGAAACATAATAGGCACAAAAAACACAACACTAATAATACTAACTTTCGTAGGAAGTTTATTTATTTCTGATTTAATCTCTAATATTTGTTTATCTCTTATAAAATCAATTTGATTCGTAAGAGAAGTAACTAAACTATTTCCATAAATATTTGATTCAACCATATTTAATATTGCATTGTTAATTGCCTCACTTGGAATTCTCTCTTTCATATTACTTAATGCTTCATTTAAACTTTTACCAAGTTTTACTTCTGCTAAAGCTTTCTTAAATTCACTAGATAATAAAGAATCAATATTAGATGTCGTAAGATTTAGCGCATGACCTAAATTTCTTCCACTCTCAAGAGTTAGTAATAATACTTCAAAGAAGAATGTTGCTTCTTTTTCTAACTTTTTAGCTCTTTTATATATTGGATAATCTAAAATAAATAATTCACTTAAATAATAAAACAATATCGCTACAATTGGTCCAATAATATATCCATAATTAGATACAAAAAGAAAGAAAATAAATATAAGTAAAGAAATAAATAGGCGAATATTTAAAAGAATGAATAAATTATATGAATGAGATACCCCTAATAATTTAATCTTAGCTTCTATTCTTTTAATTGTCTTTTTAGGATATATTTTAACAAATATACTTTCTCTCATAATTTTACCTCCAATAACTTCTTAACAATCCAAATATAAAGAACATATAAAAGTAAAATAATAACAAACATAAATATACCCAAACTAGAAGAAACTAAAGGACTAAAATAAGTTGGATTTAAAATAAATATTATCGCAGCAAAGATAAAAGGTAAGAACACTAAAAATTTAAAGACAAACCTACTAGAACTAGTTAAACTCTTTAATTCGCTGCGAAGATTCTTTCGCTCTAAAATAGATTTCTCTAGTCTTGAAAACACCCGTATAATATCTCCTCCTGTCTTATTTAAAAGAGTAAGAGAAGTCGTAATATACTGAACATCCTCTATCTTTACTCTCTCATAAAACCGTTTAAATACAACATCTAAACTAAGACCATAAGTAATATCTAAATAAATCTTTTCAAACTCATCTTGTATTGGTCCATCAAGCTCTGTTTTAACCATCATTATCGCTTGCATAATATTTTTTCCACTAGAAAAAGCATTATTCATAATAATAATAGACCTCAGTAAATCATCTTCTATTCTTTTCCTTTTCTGATTAAATAATATAGCTAAATAAATATCAGGAAGAAAGAAAGAAATAATCATAATAAGAAGCCAAATCATACTATCAAAACTATCTTGATGCATAATAAGACTAATAACTCCTAAAACAAATACAATAAAAGCTATAAAAAACTTAATACTTACATAATCAATTCCATCTTTTTTATTTCTATCTAAATAAGCAATATATTTTTCATATCTTCGTCCATAATTTCTAAGTACAACAGATTTTTTAAATATCTTAGTTAAAATATGTATAAACTTCCAAACATAAACTAATAATTCATCAAAGAAAGATATTTCTTGATCTTTACTAGAGGTAAGAGCAAATGAAGCAAGTCTTTTTTCTAGGCGCATACTTCTAGATAGACGAAGTACATAAATTACCCCTAAAACTGGTATTAAAATTAAAAATATTTTTAAAATATCTACTCCGTCCATCTATCCACCTCTATTCTTTTTTATCTAGATAAAAAATATCATCTAAATCATCAATTCCTCTTGCTTTAATCTTTTTAAGTACTTTAGGAATTCCTTTATATAAAATAAATTCTCCATCTACTTCGCCATTTGGAGTAAGTCCCTTTTGTCTAAATGCAAATATTTCTTTTAATTTAATCTCATCATTTGAAAAATTTTCAAGTTCCACAATACTTGTAACTTTTCTTCTACCATCACTCATTCTCTCAATATTAACAACCAAATCTATAGCACTCACAATATATTCTCGAACAGCCTTAATAGGAATATCAATACCACCCATTAACACCATTGTCTCTAACCTATTTAAAGCATCAACAGGACTATTAGCATGAAGAGTTGTAAGTGACCCATCATGCCCCGTATTCATCGCTTGAAGCATATCAAATGCCTCACTTCCTCTTACCTCACCAACAATAATTCTATCAGGTCGCATTCTAAGAGAGTTAATAACTAAATCACGAATTGTAATCTCTCCTGTTGCTTCATAATTAGTAGGTCTAGTCTCAAGTGAAATAACATGAGGTTGATTAAGTCTAAGTTCTGCTGCATCTTCTATCGTAATAATACGTTCATTATCATGAATAAAACCAGTTAAAATATTTAAAAGAGTTGTCTTACCTGAACCAGTACCTCCACATACAATAATATTAAGCTTACCTCTAACAGCAGCATCTAAAAACCTTGCCATATAAGGAGTAAGACTTCCTATTCTAATTAACTCATCAATATTAGTCATATTCTCTTTAAACTTACGAATAGTTACAACTGGTCCTTTTGTTGAAAGAGGAGGTATGACAGCATTTATTCTCGAACCATCCGAAAGTCTTGAATCTACCATAGGACTTGTCGCATCAATCGTTCTACCCATTGGTTCAATAAGTCTTTGCACTGTTCTTACAATATGTTCATCATTGATAAATGATACACTCTCATCTTTTACAAGTTGTCCATCAATCTCAATATAAATCTCATCAGGACTGTTAATCATAATTTCTGTTATATTATCATCTTCTAATAACTCTGTAATTGGACCATATCCATTTATCTCATTATCAATCAAATTAAACAAATGACTTCGCTCTAAATTAGTTAAATCATACCCCTCAATAGATTTATCTATCTCATCATTTATCCATTCATCTAACCCAATATTACTAGGCATTTCATTATCAATTAAATTCTCAATAATCTCCGTTCTTAACTTATCAAGTAATTTCTTATCTGGAAATATATCATAATCATTGATAATATCTTGTTTTTTCTGTTTGATTTTAACATCAAAGGCATCTCTAAGCGTCTTCATGTAACTCACCTTCTTTAAAGATATCAGTTGCTATTCCCATAAGTGTTGTATAATCTTTAGCAAATACACTTGCTACTTTCTTATCAAGAGTAATAATCTTACCATTCATAATAAAACTATCTATATTTTTAATATAAAAATCTTTTGATAATACATAATCAATATTAGCTTTAATAATATTTTTAATATCATATATACCAAAATAATCTTTAAAAGGATAAACACTCTCATTTAATATTACTTTATAATTCTTTAAGTTAACATCTTTAAATATAGAAAGTAAACTACGCATATTTTTTAAATCAAGTGGATCATTCGTTACTAAAAACAAAATAACATCTGCTAAATCAAGCGTTAAAATATTAAAATCAGTTAAATCATGTGTTGTATCTATTAAAACAACATCATAACTAAATATAGCTTTATCTAAAATAATTTCTACATACTTAGGATTCATCTTTAATGCTTGTCTAGGATCTTTAGGACTTGCTAAAACATCAATAAATTCATCATATTTAGTAATATAATTTTTAAATTCTTGATAACTATTATTATTATAATCATAACAAAAATGATAACTACTCTTTCCATTTGGTATATTTAAAGCTGCACTAATTCCTCCTCCTGATAAATCAAAATCAATAATAAGCACTCTTTTTCCTAATGCTTCAAATATACCTGCTAAATTAAGAGTCGTAATAGTCTTTCCTACTCCACCTTTAGCAGATGCTACACATATACTAATTCCTTTATTATTCATATGCTTATCCCCTTTTATTCTAAAATCCCTGTCATATCAACTTTAATTTTATATTCATCTATTCCAATAACAGAACCAAAAATACTATCAATGAAATATTCGTTTTCTATATGAACTTCATTATCACTAACTAAAACATCTAAATTATCAACAGGTATCCCATTTTCTTCATAATTTTTTTTAATATCATCTATAGTAGAAATATTCATATCTAATATATTTTTAGTAACTTCCTTTAACTTAGTAGTCTTACAAACAATATAACCAGTATCAATCACAAAAGCTGCTACTCCAAGTAAAATTGGTATTAAAATTACAAACAAAATAAGTGTTTGACCCTTTTTATTCATAAGAAATACTCCTACTAACTTTTAAATGATAAGGATTATCAAAAACAAGATGAAGACCAGGTGTAATAATATCAACATCTTCACTAATAGATATTACAACCGAATTACTCTCCTCACTTATTTCAAGAGTGTTTAACTCTAGTTTTTCTGCTATTTTTTCTTTACTACATCCATCTTCCCATAAAGATATTACATCACTTAATACTCCCTCTAATCTTGTTTGGGTACGAATAATATTGCCAATATCAATTACCCCTAATACTAGTAAAAGAAAAATCGGTAATATAATCACAAATTCGACTAAAGCTTGACCCTTTTTATTCATGATACACACCTCTAGGAACTCTCCTCTTCACTCAAGCAATAGCCCTCTCCAGGTTTATCACCCTTAACATACTCTTCATCAACCAAACTACAACTCGTTTTTGTAATTGCATCTTTCAAATAGCCTCCAAAATAATTAACGAGTGCTATAGCAATTACACTAATGAGTGCAATAATAAGAATATACTCAACTAATGCTTGACCTTTCCTATTCATAACTTCCACCCTTATCATAAATAATGATATAATAAATTCACTTAAAAGTCAATTGAAGCAACATATATTTTTCAAAATATGCTATAATTTATTAGGTGATTAAAATGATTCTTAAAACAAATAAAAAAACTTATTCCATTATTAAAGCAACATCATTTAAAAAAAGACTAATAGGTCTAATGGGTAAAAAAAATATAGATATTGGTATGTTTTTTCCTAAATGTAACTCTATTCATACCTTTTTTATGAAAGAAAATATTGATGTAATAGGACTTGATGAAAATAATGAAGTAATCTATAAAGAAGAAAATATTTCTCCAAATAAAATAGTAAAAATAAATAACAAAAGAAAAAACACCAGCATTTTAGAATTACCTAAAAATGCTAGTGTCAAAATAAAAATAGGCACAATTCTACTCTTAGAAGAGTAGTTTTTTATTCCTTAAATTCAAATATATAATCACAAATTTGCACTTCATCCCCTCTTTTAGCTCCAAGTCTTTCTAATTCTTCATCAACACCCATCCCCTTTAATTTACGTGCAAAACGCAAAACAGCTTCACTTTCACTAAAACGAGTCATTTTAAATAACTTTTCTATTTCATCTCCTTTTATTACCCATACATCATCTTCTCTTGTAATAACAAAAGGTCTTTTATTTTCAAATTTATAAGTAATATGTCCCTCTAAATTACTAGTATCTATTTCATCACCTATATTATCTAATAAATCAGCAAGTGTATTCATCAATTCATCAAACCCTATATTAGTAACACTACTAACAGGTATAACTTGTAGCTGTGGATAAACTTTTTTAAATTCTTCTAAGTTTTTAGATGCATTAGGCAAATCCATTTTATTAGCAATCACAATTTCTTTTCTTTTGGCTAGTTTATCACTATAAGCATCTATTTCTCCTCGAATAACTTTATAATCAAGAATAGGACTTCCGCCCTCGCTCGCTCCCATATCAATTACATGAGCAATTATCTTTGTTCGCATAGCATGTCTTAAAAACTTATGACCCAAACCAACACCTTCACTAGCTCCCTCAATAAGCCCTGGTAAATCTGCCATAATAAAATTACGCCCATCTCTTAACTTAACTACCCCTAAATTAGGAGATAATGTTGTAAAATGATAACTAGCAATCTTTGGTGTTGCTGCACTTACATGAGCTAAAATCGTTGATTTACCAACACTAGGAAGCCCAATTAAACCAACATCAGCAATCATCTTAAGTTCAACTTTTAATACCTTTTCTTCTCCTGGTTCTCCTAATTCACTATACTTAGGTGCTGTATCACTTTCTGTTTTAAAGGCAACATTGCCTCTTCCACCTCTTCCACCTTTAGCAACTACAACCTCACTATTTGCTCCAACTAAATCAGCAATAACCAGATTATTACTCATATCTGTAATAACAGTTCCCTCAGGTACTTTTACAATAACATCTTCTGCTTTTTTACCATTTCTATTAGAACCTTTACCATTTTCTCCTTTTTTGCCTTTAATAATCTTCATATATCTTAAATCAATTAAAGTTTTTAAGCCTTTATCTACTTGGAAAATAATACTAGCACCAGCTCCACCATTTCCTCCATCTGCTCCTCCCATAGGAACACACCATTCTCTTCTAAATGAAGTACAACCATCTCCACCTTTACCGGCTAAAACTTTAATTGTTAATTCATCAACAAACATACAAATCACCATACTTATCATAACATAAAAGAGCATATATTACTAGCAAAAAAGCAATCTATGTGATTGCTTATTCATTAACTATCTCAACCCTAACAGTAGATGATACAACAAAATTTAATCTTGGATCATCATTTTCAATCTTAACCTCAACATCATATTCTCCAGGTGTATAACCCTCTAGATCAATATATGCTCTAATACTATCTTCATCTACTTCATCAATAACAGATTGAACGCCTTTTACTATAACTGGTATACTACTAGTTCCTCTTATATTTGCTGTATATCCACTTCCTAAATTTCTACTTGAAACATTTGATACTTGTACTTCTTTTTGTACTTCATCTCCAAATGTTACTGTAATACTAGCATTATTATCACTTAATGCCCTTACACCTGTAGGTCTAGATATAGTTACATTATAATTTCTTGTACTATTAGCACCTTCTCCATCAACATTGATTGTAACAGGTACATCATCTATATTACTAATTTGTTCCTCATCTCCATAAATAGTAACGGTATAATTATTACTATTATTTATTAAGATAGAAGCTATAGCTTTTCCTGTAACTAAATGCCCAGTTGTTCTAACACTTATTGGAACACTCTTTGAATAAGTATCAAGTGTAATTGTAGCACTAAGAGTATTTGGAACAATCTCAATATTATCTAAAACTTCTCCTCTAGAATCATATGCAACAAGTCTAATATTATCAATTTCAAATGAACCAACATCCGTTAAAGCATCATCACTTAAATCAATCAAAGCCTTAACAGAAGCAATTTCACTAATAGCATCTTCACTACCCTTTACAACTACTTCACTGCGATTTAATGAAACAGACTCAACACTTAACTCTTCACTTAAATATTGCTCGTTAATTAAATCATAATCAATTGTCTTAGTAACACTTATTTTATCTTTGATAGTAACTGTTACATAGGATGGATCAAGTTTATAATCAATCGAATCAATTGATTTTGTATAAGATAAATAAACACGATAAGATGAATTTCTTGCCTCATAATCAGATAAATCAAGTATAACATTATTTGTCCCTAATTGTTTAGCAAGATATATATCACTTTTTCTACCAATTAAAACAATATCAACCGTCTTTGGTATTCCCTCAACAACATATGCTTCTTCATTATAATTAACTGTTACAGGAACATTAGTAATAACTTCAGCTTCTGATTCAACTAAAGTAATTACTCTTGAATCAATTAGTAAAAACACTAAAACAGCTAAAATAAGAGAAACATATATCATAAAATTAGGACGATTTAATATATAATCTAACTTAAAATTCTTAGAACGCAAATATTCCCGAACACTAAATATCAATCTACTAATAGGTGTAACAATTAGTTTATCAATTACTCGGTAAATAGCTAAAAAGAATCCGTTTATTACTTTTTTTATTTTCTTCATTATTCTTCTTCACCACTTTTCTTCTCATCTGCTTCATAAAACACTTCAGGTTTGGGATTAAGAGCATCCGTTAAAAGCATCCTAAACTCATCAATTGTCAAATTATAATGAAGTTCTCCATCTAAAGCAATACTTATTCTTCCCGATTCCTCAGATACTACTAAAGCAACTGCATCACTTTCCTCAGCAATTCCTAAAGCTGCACGGTGTCTTGTTCCAAGTCTTTTGGAAATAGATGGATTAAGACTTGTCTTAAATACTGCTCCTGCTACTGTTATTCTATCTCCCTGTAAGATAACTCCTCCATCATGGATAGGTCCATTAGGGAAGAAAATAGTTTCAAGTAAATCACTAGATAAATCAGCATACACTTTAGTTGCAGGTTCTATATATTCTTGCAGTGATATTTCTCTTTCAATAACAATTAAAGCTCCAATACGATTTCTCTTAAAATATTCAATAGATTTCATAAGTTCATAAACAACTTTTTCTCTTTCATCAATTGTAAGTATTTTATGACGACCAAGAAGCTGTGTTCTTCCAATAGATTCTAATACGCTTCTAATTTCTGGTTGAAAAATAACAATAATTGCAAGTGGTCCCCATTCTAGGCAGTACTGTAAAATAACTCCTACAGTATATAAATCAAGCAAATCACTAACAATCTTTATTAACAAAATAAGTAAAACACCCTTAAAAATAAGAACCATCTTAATATTATTCTTAATATTTTTTAATATAAAATAAAATACAAGCCAAACAATTCCTATATCAATAATCTTTGTAATTATATCCCAAATGTTAGCCAGTGTCATAACTTCACCTTCCTATATGCTTATTTATTATATCAAAAAAGTGGATTAAAGCCAAGTTTTTTTAAAGTGATTACATCTGAGCTTTAAACATTCTTGTTAAAACAAGGATTAAATCTTTTTGTACCACTTTCCTAACATAGGTATCAAATCCACTCATATGTTCTTCTAATATAACTACTTTAGATGAAATAACTTCTCTATTTTCATCTAATCCCATTGCTAGAAAATATTTTTTACCCTGATACATTGCCTCTTTTAAAACAATATATTCATTTTTATTTTCTAAAACAATAATTGTATTAACCTTAATCCCCATAATGAACTCCCCCAGAAGTTGTTATCGTATGTGCAGGTATAACATCAACTACTTTAATAAGACCATCATCATCAAGTATCTCATCAAAACTTAAATCTTCTTCCTTTAAAGCTTCTTCTTTCTTTACAGGTTCCATATTTGCAAGCAACATTTCTATTTCATCATAAATTTCATCAGGCATCTTATTATATTTTTTTCTATTTTCTATTTCTTTAATCTCATCATTTAAAGCTTTTAATTCTGCTTTATCTTTTTCTTCTTCAATATAATCTTTAGATGAAGAATCAACATCTTTCATATGCTCTAATTCATTTTTTTCTATTTTCTTTTGTTCTAAATAAGCTTGATACTTAGCAATAATCTTTTCATTTGTTTGAATCATCTTAATTTGAAATAATAAATCTTTTTTACAATTTTCTAAAACAAGCATTATAACTTCTTGTTCTCTCTTCTTTTTTAAAATAGCATTTTCAATATTAGCTCTAACTCTTCTACTTTTAGTTTTATCATCAAGCATCACTTGATATTCACTCATTTGTTTTAAAAGTGTTTCTAGTTCTTCTTCTAAGCTTTTTATCATCTTACTTAAGTTCTCATTTAACACAGTTTTTGCTTTATCGATTAAATTTTTGTATGCTTCATCTATATCATTATAATTTTTAATTTGTTCATCTAAAAATGAAAGTCTATCTAAAACTATTTCTTTCTTAGCAGTTTTATAATCTTTACTATCAATATAACTGGCTAATTGAGCTCGTTTTTGTTCTTTTTTTTCTAATTCTTCATCTAAAACACTTAAATCTGTAACATCCATATAAGGTTTAGCTTTTACTACTTCTAATAGTTCTTTTACTTTACTTAATGCCTCAGTATAATTACTAGCAGCGACTAGTTCTTTAGCATCTGCTCCAATCATATGAGGATCAGTTAAATATGATAATTTTCTATTTTGTAATTCATCTAAAGCATCATTTAATGCACTTAATTCCTGTTCATCTTGCTTTTTTAAATCTTCATCTATATAAGCATTTGGATTACTAAGATTATCACTTACTTCTTTTAATCTTTCTGTATAATTTTCTAATTTATCCTCGTTTTCTCTTAATGCTTGCTCTAAAAGATTACTTTTGCTTAAAACATCTTCATAAAGTTTATTTTTCTCTTCTAAAGTTTGATTAAGTTTAGTTAAATATTCTTCTTCATGCTTAATAATAGTTTGATAATCTTTATCATCTAAAGATGTAGAATGTAAAACATCTAAATACTTTTTAGTATCATCTATCTGTTTTTTTAAAGATTCTAACTCTAAATAACTATCTTTCTCATTTCTTTTAACACTTTCTTTATCTAGTTCTAAAGTTTTAATCTTTCTATTTAAACGTGTAATCTTAGATTTCAAACTTACTTCAATATTTTTGTCTACAAGTTCACTAGAAGCATTAAAATAACGAGTATCATTCATAATACTTTTTAAATCTTCTAATCGTTGTTTTTTATCTTGAATATCTTTATTTACTTGAATTAAATCTGATTCAATATCATCTTGATTAAACTTTGAACCAGCCATTTCTATTAACAAATCAATATTTTTAAACACTTCTGTATGCATACAACAATAGCCACCCGCCATTTCTTATTCTTAATATAATGTTATCACATCTATAATAATTTTACAAGATTAAAATCTATACTAGGCAAAAATCTAAGCATACTAAAGCTTTCTTCATAAGATATTTTAGGAGGTAATTTTAGTGTTATTTGAAGATAGTGATTTTGATGTTAATATGTCCATTTTTATTCCTGATGTAAATTTTAGTCGTGATAATCGTACTTATAATCCCATGGAAGGTTTTTTAAGAGGTAATATGTTTGCAGATGAATATGAGCCATATAAAAATCTAACTTATTTTAAACTAGTTCCAAGAGATGAACAAGAAAAAATGCTTTATCAAATAATGGCTTTATCTTTTGCCATAAATGACTTTAATTTATACTTAGATTTACACCCAGACAATAAAGAAATATTAGAATTATTTAAAAAATATGTGACTGAAAAAGAAATACTATGCAAAGAATATATTAGAAAATATGGTCCTCTTGAAGTAAGCGAAGTATCAGGCAATAAGTTTAATTGGATAAATAGTCCATGGCCATGGGATAATTTAGGAGGTAGTCTTTATGTTTAAGTATATCAAACATACTAATTATCCAGTTAATATTAAGAAAAAAGATTTAAAAATGGCAAAATATTTAATTACTCAATTTGGAGGTCCAAATGGTGAATTAGCTGCTGCTATGCGTTATTTTAGTCAAAAATTTAATATGCCAGATGATTACGGAAAAGCTTTATTAAATGATATTGCAACTGAGGAGTTAGGTCATTGTGAAATGATTGCGAGTATGGTTTGTGAACTTACTAAAAATGCAACTGTAAAAGAAATGGAAGAAGCTGGTTTGTCTTCAATGTTTACAGAACATGGAAAAGGAGTATATCCAACAGATGCAAACGGTGTTCCATTTACAGTTAGTTATTTTGCTGTAACTGGAGATGCTCTAGCAGATATTATGGAAGATATGGCAGCAGAACAAAAAGCAAGAGCCGTTTATGAAAATTTAATTACTCTAACAGATGATGAAGATGTTAAAAGAATACTTTTATTTTTAAGGCAAAGAGAAATTGTTCACTATAATCGTTTTAAAGAATTATTTTTATATTATAAGAAAAAGGGATATTAAAAGCATTAGTTGGAGGCTAATGCTTTTTGTTTGTACTCTTTTTATAATTATTACTCTTCTTCCCCTTAGTATTTGTACTCTTTTTATTTTGTAAAGAACCAGTTTTTTTCTTACTAGAAGTATTATTAGATACTTTCTTACTACCCTTATTTGCACTATTCTTTTTACTTGTAGTAGCTCTTTTCTTATTTTGGTTACTCTTGCCTTTATTAGTACTAGCTTTAGAAGTAGATACTTTCTTATCTGCATCTTTTTTAGTTTTATCATTAACACTATTTACATCTATTACTTCTTTTGTTGCTACTTTTATTTTCTTTGGTTCTACTACTTTTTTATTTTCTTCATTCTTAACTTCTTTCATAAATAACGTCTGAACTAAAGTTTTTTCTTTATCACTCTTTTTCTTTTTCTGATTCTTAATAGCTATCCACAAAAAAGTAATTCCTACACAAAATAATGTGATAAAATAAGTACTAATAATAGCAATAAAGAAAATGTCTATTGTATCAAACTTACTCATAACTACCCCCTAAATAGTTTCTACTTGTGGCATATAAGAAACAATTTCTAATTTGTTACTATTTTGTACCAAATAAAGTGTACCCTCCGTATCATATCCTAAATCTTCTTTATATTCATAATTCATTGTAACACATATTGCTTCTACTTCTTCTTCATCTAACAAAAAATTTGTATCCACAACTTCTAAAACATTAACATTTATAATTTCTGGTAAATCTTGAATACGATTACGATAAGTATTATCTAGCACATCTTTATAAATTGTATCAACAGCTTTATTTCGAAACATCTCTTTTTTACTACTTAAAATATATTCTAAACTTCCCACATCATACTTATTTATTTTATTATC
>CANUCD010000011.1 GCA_947856335.1 uncultured Bacilli bacterium
TTAAGGTCTATATCAGGTACTTTATCAGCATTAAATCCAAGGAAAGTTGCAAATGGCATATCTTGACCATCTTTTGTTAGTAAATTGCCACATTTTGGACATACTTTATCTGGTAAGTCAAACCCACTTTTGTATATTGAACCTAATGATACTTTATTTTCATCTTCAAAAGTACTATATTTACATTTTTTACAGCGATAATGAGGAGGAAGAGAGTTTACTTCGGTTATTCCCATCATCGTTGCAACAAAACTAGAACCAACTGAGCCACGAGAACCTACTAAAAAGCCATCATCATTACTTTTTTTAACTAGTTTTTGAGCAATTAAATAAATAACATCAAATCCTCCACCAATAATACCACCTAAAGATTTTTTGATATCTTTATCTATATCTATTAGAGGATCTGTTTCTTTTTCTTTTCTAAGTTCTTCTTTTAGTTCTTCAGTTTCTTCTATCTTTATTTTTTCTTCTAATTCTTTTATTTTAGATTCATGTTCTTCTTTTTTACTTATAGCAAGTTCTTCTTTAATAACCTTTTTTACTTCATCAAATCCTTTTAAAATAGTCTCATGAAGTAAACTAAAGGCTTTTTTTTCTAATTCTTCGCCATCTAAATGTTCTACTCTCACTAGTCTTTTTTTAATACTTTCTAGGACACTATCACCATATAGTTCTTTTGATATACGCTCTTCTATATTTATGGGAAGTGGGTCTCCATACCAATCAGCAGCTTTTTCATATACCATTTTTGTAACTGTTTCAACAGAATTTTCAATCCGAGGAGAAAAAGGAACACCTCCTGTTTGAATGATAACTTCTACTTCTTCAATCATATCTCTTATTTTATTGGTATTAGTAACAACTATTTCATAAGCAAGTTCTTCTCCTAAAAAAGCAAATTCATCAAGCATTTCTCTAGTTGTACGAATATGCATTTCTGGAGTGTTTATTCCCCTTCTATTTAGAGGATGAAGTTTACCATTTGATTTTTGTGCAATAATAATATCACGATATATTTTATCTTGGGCTGTTAGGTAGTGAGCATCACTGGTTGCTACTACAATCTTTCCTGCATCTTTAGCAACACGAATAATTTTTTTAATATGTTCTTTTAAATCTTCTTCTGTTTTAAAACCACTTGATTCTAACTCTAATAAATGCTTCATTGCACTAATGGGTTGAACTTCTATGTAATCATAAAAACGCATTAAATTAGCAAGTTCTTCATCATCTTTTGTCTTTGCTTCTTCAAATATTTCCCCGTTGATACAGCCACTTCCAATTAAAAGACCATCTCTAAGTTTTTTTAATTCTCCTCTTGGAAGTTTGGGTTCACTATTTCTAAAAAGATAAGTGGTATTAGCATAGCTGATGATTTTAAATAAGTTTTTAAGACCAGTTTTGTTTTTTACCAGACAACATAAATGAAATGGGAAACTAAATTTAATTAACTCATTTATATCTACCGAATTAAAAAGTTTCGTTGTTGTTTCAATATTTCTTGAATCTAGTTCTTCACACATCTTATGAAAAGCGTATGCTGTTGCCTCAGCATCATAATCTGCTCTATGATGAGCATCTTCATCCCATTCAATTTTATAACGTCTAGCAAGTGTTGTAAGTTTATGATTTGGCCATTCAGGATGAAGCATACGTGCCATACTCATAGTATCTAAGACTGTATTTGTAAATTCACCTAAACCATATTTATTACAAGCTTCACTAATAAAACTAATATCAAACTTAGCATTATGTGCAACCATTGGTAAATTTCCTGTCCACTTTAAAAATCTTTTCGTTACTTCTTCTTCATTATCATGACCCTTTAACATATCATCCGTAATACAAGTTAAGTCAACTATTTTCTTAGGTAGAGGACGGGCTGGGTCAATAAATTCATCAAAACGGTCTGTAACTTCTCCATTTTTAATTTTAACAGCTCCTATTTCAATCATTTGATCTGTTCCTACATATAAACCCGTTGTTTCTGTATCAAATACAACATATTCTTGATTTAATAATGAATATTCTTTTAAATTGAAGATAAAATCTATATCGTCATTTACAATATTAAGTTCTGCTCCATATAAAACTTTAAATCTTTCATCTTTTTCTTTTCCTTTATTGATATCATTTACAGCATGAAATAAGTCTGGATATGCTTGAGTAGCGTTATGATCTGTTACAGCGATAGCTTTATGTCCTAGTTTTTTAGCAAATTTAACTAGTTTTGAAGCATCAATTACTCCATCCATTGTACTCATCATGGTATGAGTATGTAATTCTACTCTTTTTACTTCTTCATCATCATGAATAACTAAATTTTTAGAAGCAATTAGTTCAATGTTTTGAATTTGTAAAACTAATTCGTGAGCATAATTATCAAATTCAACATTACCAGAGAAGCGAAACCAATTTCCATTTTTTATTCCCTTTTTTATACCATCTTTTATAAGAGCAAATTCCTTTTTGTTTTTCTTAAATACTTTTGATAGAATACTACTGGTATTATCACTAATTTTAAGAGTCATTATATTGATAGTATCTTTTTCTAATAATTCATCACCAAAAACATAGGCTTCTACTATTACATTTTCTGTAGCACTTAAAATATTTTCAAGAGCAATTATATTTCCATCTATGTGTTCTCCTAAAATAATATTAGGGTCTGTATTATGAGCGATAATAATTTCTTTGTTTTCTATTTTTTCGATATTTCTTACACTCATTGCTAAACACTTAGAATATGAATCAAAATCTATATTGCCATTTAGACGATACCACTCATCTTCTTTTAATGATTCCTTTAAACTTAGATATTCTTCTTTATCTTTTAAAAATACTTTGGCTAAAATACTTTTAGAATTATCGTTTATACTTAAAGTTATAATATTGATATTTTCTCTTTCAAGTAATGATAAAGATTCAATATAACCCTCAACAGTTATATTTCTTCCAATATTTTTTATAGATTCTATTACTACGGGTTCTTTAGTGATAGATTTGCCAAATATTATATTTCCAGGTTTAAATTCTTTTACTATTTTCTTTAACTCTATAGGAGCTTGTACTTCTTCTAATTCTTCCTTTACTTGATTTCTTAATTCTTCGTTTAATCTAGTAGTAACAAAGTAATCTTTAAAACCATATAAAGAAAGCTCTTTTTTTATAGTATTTTCTTCTCTTTTAATGTTTTCTTCTTCAATGGGACTCATTACATCAAATATGATAATATCATCATCAATTTTGGGCATACATTCTTCTAAACTAATTAAAGATGGTTTTTTCGCAACTAGTTTTTTGATGATTTCCTCTACATATGAAAGACAATCTTCTTCTGTTAATTCATCATATTCTAAAGTAATTATACATGGGTATATACCATTTATTTTGTTTTTACACGCTTCTAATAATAAATCAATATCTTTTTTGGGTATAACTTTTTTGCCATGTAAATAAATGTTAAAAACTTCTTCTTTTTTGTTTAAAACAACTTTTTTTATTTCTAAGTCAGCAAATGTATCTTTTTCAGGCAGAAAATTGATACTTTTAAAAAAAGAAGATATATCATGCATTATTATCACCTACTACTTTCTGTAAATTATAAACAATAATTTGATAACTATCAAATCTTTTCGTAACTTTACCATTTAAAACAAAAATATCATTTTTTTTCATATCATAAATAGTTGTATAAACTTTAGGAAATAATATAAACTCAGCATTACCAGTTTCATCACTACCAGTAATAAAAGCCATTGTTTCTCCTTTTTTCGTTTTAATCGTTTTAATCTTATCAATTAAGATAACACAACGAATTTGTTTATCAAAATATTGTTTTATGTTTTCTAATTTTATAATACTAGCATCTTGATATTTACTTGTTGGATGATTGCTCAAATAAAAACCATATGAGTTTAATTCTTTTTCTCTTAATTCTTCCTCTTTAAATTCTTCATAGTTTTCAATTAGAGGCCTCATAACAAAAGAAGCATCTAAATCTCCTACTAAGCCAGCATAGTTAATGGCACTATCTAGATTTTCAATCATAGTTCTTTTATTTAAACCAAAACAGTCTAAAGCTCCAGCATCTATTAAAGAGATAATGGTTTTTTTATTATTACTTTTGCCATAAATACGTGAGACAAAATCTAGATAATCAGTGTATTTGCCTTTATTTCTTTCTTCTAAAATAGCTTTTGTAGCAGTTGTACCGAGATTTTTTATTGTACTAAAGGGAAGCATTAAGTCTTTATTTAAGACTTTGTATGTATCTAGGGCTTCATTTATATTGGGTTTAAGTATTTTAATTCTTTTCTTTTTAGCTTCGTCAATGTATTCTTTGGTTTTAATTTCACTACCTAAACTCATATTTAATAAATTGGTAATAAAATAAAGAGGAAACTTTACTTTTAGATAAGCCATTTGATAACCAATTAAAGCATATGATACAGAATGAGCTTTATTAAAACCGTAGTTGGCAAATCTTAAGATTAAATCATAGATATTTTCGGCAATATCTTTAGAATATCCTCTTAAAATAGCATTACTAATAAAGTGTTCTTTATCTTTTAATATTATATCTTCTTTCTTTTTAGACATGGCTCTTCTGATGTTATCTGCCTCAGAGGTCGCATATCCACCAACTTTGACAAGTATTTGCATAACTTGTTCTTGATAGACAATAATACCATAAGTTTCTTTTAAAATGGGTTCTAAATCAGGACATAGATATGTTACTTTTTCTTGTTTATTTTTTCTTCTTACAAATGTATCAATATTATTCATAGGTCCTGGTCTAAATAAAGCAACACTAGCGACTAAATCTGAAAAACAAGTTGGTTTTAATTTTTTCATGAGATTTTTCATACCAGAGCTTTCATACTGAAATATACCCTCAGTATCTGCATTACAAAATAATTCATATACAGAAGCATCATCTAATGGTATTTTGCTTAAGTCAATTGCTTCTTCCCTATTTTCTTTAATTAAATCTAATACATTACTAATAATAGTTAAATTTCTTAAAGCTAGAAAGTCCATTTTTAATAAACCAAGAGCTTCTAAATATTCCATAGTAATACCTGTCATAAAAATACTGCCATTAAAACATAAAGGAATTACTTCATCTAGAGGAACGCTTGATATTACTACACCAGCAGCATGAGTTGAAATATGTCTTTTTAAGCCTTCTAATTTTATACTAATTTCATATATTTTTTTTAAATTTGGATAAACAGAAAGATAATTTTTTATTTCGTTTTTTTCTAATTGTTCTTTTAATGAAGATTTAGTATCAATTAGTAGAAGAAATTTGTCTAATAAAGTTGTATCAATACTAAAAATTCTTCCAATATCTCTTAAGACTTGTTTACTTGCCATTGTACCAAAAGTCATGATGGGAGCAACATTTTTAGAACCATATTTTTCTCTTACATAATCAATTACTTGTCCTCTTTTGGTATATTCAAAATCAATATCAATATCTGGCATAGTAACTCTATTGGGGTTTAAGAAACGTTCAAAAAGAAGATTGTATTTTAGGGGATCAACATTTGTAATACCAATTGAAAAACTTACTAGAGAACCTGCAGCACTTCCTCTTCCTGGTCCTACTAAAATATGATTTTTCTTGGCAAATAAACAATAGTCATAAACAATCAAAAAGTAATCTACAAAACCCATTTTTTCTATTACAGATAATTCATAGTTTAATCTTTCTTGATAAATAGAGGGTATTTTTCCTCCCAGTCTTTTTGTTAGTCCTTTTATAGCTAATTGTTTTAGATAAATAGTTGAATTTATTTCTTTATTAAAAACAGGGATGTAGTTTCCTTTATGTAAAATATCTAAATTGATATCTTCACTAAAATCGATAGTTGATTCTATATCTTCTTTATTTTTAATAAAATAAAGATATAGATTATCAAAATTTTCTTCTACTTCTTCTATTTTTATTCCTTTAAAAATAGCATCTAAGTACTTTAAATATATAGTATCTTCTTTTACTAAACATCTAGCTTCTCTTATATAAACACATTTATCTGTTCTTAGAAGAGCATCTAGTTTTTCAGTATCATTTTGGTAGCTTAAATAAGCATTAGGATAACGATTTAATAAATCATAAGAGTTATATGGTAAAACTATTTTAATATCTTTTAAATAAGGAATAATATTTTCATGAGTTAATTTTTTTGTTTCTTTTAATGTATGTATTTTAAGTAAGTTTTGATAACCATTATTATTGATAGGATATAAATATAGAAAATAATCTTTAATATATATTTCAAGACCAATAATGGGTTTTATACCATTTTTTTTCATCAACGTATAAAATGCCATAACTCCATATAAGTTATCATCACATATAGCACAGCTTGTGATATTATGTTCTTGTAAAAAGCTAAGCAATTTATCTATCTTAATTGTACTTTTTAGTAAACTATATTCTGTTTTAATTTTTAATGGTACAAACATAATATCACCCCACTATAAATATTATAACAAATGTCTACATCAAAAAAAAGAGTTTATACTCTTCTTATTTATTTTTTAGGGGTTCTTACAAATTCTTTACTATTTCTTTTAGCATATCTTTTTACAATACCTATTAAAATTTCACTACTTTTTTCCATATCTTCTAATACAGCATATTCATAAATACTATGAAAATTATGTCCCCCTGTTCCTAGATTGGGACAAGCAAAACCTTTATGTGATAATTGAGCACCATCAGTTCCTCCTCTAATGGGTCTAGAAATAGGTTTAATATTCATACTTTCTATTACTTCTTTAGCATTATCAATTAAATGCATATTTTCTTTTAAAGCTTCTTTCATATTTTGGTAAGAATCTTTTATCGTTAGTTTTATTTTAATAGAGAATTTTTCCTCTAAAACTTTTATTATTTTTCTAAAAGTGCTTTTTCTATTTTCAAAGTTTTCTTGATTAAAATCTCTTATTATATAATGCATGATTGTATTATTTACATTACCATTTACTTCTTCTAAGTGATAGTATCCCGTATATCCTTCAGTTGTTTCGGGTCTTTCGGGTGGAAGTGAATTGTTAATTAAAGTTGCAATATATAAAGAGTTAACTAATTTGTCTTTAGCATAACCATAATGGCAACTTATTCCCTCTATTTCAATGGTAATAGATGCCGCATTAAAATTTTCATAACAAACTTCTCCTAAACTACTACCATCAACAGTATAACCAAAATGGGCAGGAAATTTACTTAAATCAAACTTGTCAATACTTTTTCCTATTTCTTCATCAGGAGTAAAAGCAACATAAATATCACCATGATGATGCCTGGTATTTACAAAATATTCAAGCATATTCATAATTTCGGCAATACCAGCTTTATCATCTGCACCTAGCAAGGTATCACCACTTGTTGTAATTAGGGTTTTTCCTTTATGATTTAATAAATCTGGATAATCTTTTACTCTTAAAATTTTATCACTATTTAATTTAACATCTAAGCCATTATAATCATATATAATTTGAGGTTTTATATTATTTCCCTTAGCTTCCTCTGATGTATCTAGATGAGATATAAAGCCTATTTTAGGGCAAGAGCTATCTCCTTTTAAGAGAGCATATATATAACCATTTTCTGAATCATAAAAGGTCTCTAATCCTAAATAGTCTAATTCTAATAATAATTCCTTAGCTAGATTTAGTTGTATCTTAGTACTTGGAGTTGTCTTACTTTTAGAATTAGATGTTGTATCAATTGCAATATATTTTAAAAATCGCTCTAATAAAGTCATTTTTTCTCCTTTTAAAAAAACTTAAATTATATAAATTTAAGCTCTTGATGAGTATTTACCATCTTTGGTAGATACAATAATTCTTTCACCAGTATTGATAAATAATGGAACTTTAACAACATAACCTGTTTCAATTGTAGCATCTTTTTGAGCATTATTGGTTGTATTTCCTTTTACAGCAGGTTCTGTTTCGATTACTTCATATTCGACTTTTTCAGGAAGAGTAATTCCAAGTATTTCTCCCTCATAATAGTCTACTGTAATATCAAGTCCTTCTTTTATAAATTTTACTTGATCACCTAAAGTTTTAGTAGATATTTCTACTTGCTCATAAGTTTCATTATTCATAAATACATAATTATCGCCTGCTTGATATAAATATTGCATTGGCATTCTATCAATATGAGCTTTTTCAATCTTTATATTAGTATTATAAGTATCTTCTGTAATAGAACCTGTTCTTAAATTACGAAGTTTCATTCTAACAAAAGCTGAACCTTTTCCAGGTTTTACATGTTGAAATTCAACAATTTGATATAAATTATTATCCATAATAATAGTCATACCATTTTTAATATCATTGATATTTATATTCATTTTCTCACTCCTCACTCTTTTTAAATATTCCAAATCTTTTCTTTTTCTTACGCGTCATTGGTTTAGTAGAAGCATTTACATTTATTTTATCTTTTTTTCTTCCATAAACAGCATATACGGGCGGATAATTTCTTACGACTGTCTTTTTTAAACTATATTTCTTTTTCACTCAAACCACTTTTCTATTTTATTTTTTTTCTTTTACTACTTGATGTTTATGACAGTTTTTACAATATTTTTTTACTTCTAGACGTTCAGGAGTATTCTTTTTATTTTTACTTGTACATCTAAGTTCTTCACCACAAACTGTACATCTTAGTGTTACATAATTTCTATTTTCATTTTTAGCCATGAGGACACCTCCTTTATAAATAAGCTAGAAGTATTATACCATTAAAAACTTAACTTGAAAAGAGAAAATCGTTAATTCGACGGGCAATTAAGCGATTTACTGGACTTCTATATGTACTTTTTTTCATAAGATTACTGGTGTTAGGACTTATTACGACCATAGAATACTTGGGGTTATCAAATGGTGCATACATTAAAAAAGTATTACTTAAAACATATGAATCTAAAGTTTTATCATAATCACTATCTATCCATGACTCACTTGTACCAGTCTTTCCAGCAGCATTTATTTTGGGATTTATATAATAGTATCCTGTTCCTGATTTAATTACACTATTAAAACCCAACTGTATTCTTTTTATGTATTTTTTATCTAGATTTACTTTATTTAAAACTTTAGTTTCATTTTTATAAATGACTTTATTATCTTTTATGATATGATTAACAATATTTAATTTTAATCTATTTCCATTATTGGCTATCGTACTTATATATTGTAATAATTGTACGGGTGTATATAAATCATATTGACCAATGGCAAAATTTAGTAAAAGATCAGGAGCTACAGTGCTTCCTTTTAAGCCTGTAGATTCCTCTGGTAAATCAATACCTGTTTTTGCTCCTAAACCATATTCTAGAAAAACATTACGGTATATATCAAAATTTTGTTTAGTTGCTTTTATATCCATATTATATGTGTAGTTATAACCCATTATTCGGATGGCAATAATAAATTGATAATAATTAGAGCTTAAAGCTAGAGCTTCTATATCATTTAAAGTGCCTAATCTTTTATATGAACACTTAGCAGGCATATTAGCTAGTTTTATGCAACTATCAGTCATATTAGTTCCAATATCAATAATATTATATTTATAACCAACACTAATAGAAGCTCCTTTTATAGCACTTCCTACTGTATAAGCATTTTTGATTACTTCAATACTTGTATCTTGAAAACTTATATCTTTTTGGTTAGTAATTAAGCGAACTCCAGCGATGGCTTTAATATTTCCTGTTGCGGGTTCACTTACAAGAGCATAGCTTCCCTTATAAAACTCTGTATTAGCATTCTTTTTGGCTTTTATTATTTCTTCTTTCATAATTTTTTCTATTTCTAATTGCATATTTATATCGATATTTAAGACTATATCACTTCCCCTATTCGCTTCTTTTACTAATATAAGTTCGTTATTTTCACCTACTTTATATAAAGCTTTTTCCCCCTTTAAATAAGTCTCATAATATTCTTCTAAGCCACTAATTCCTACTTTATCTTGATAAGTGTATCCCATATTTAATAGAAAAGACTTTTCTTTAGGAAGAGTTGTACTAATAGAACCCAAAATAGTTTTTAAAGTTTCATTGTAAGGGTATGTTCTTTCCCAAGATATTTCACCAAATATTCCTGGTAATTTAGCTTCTAAAACTAAAGCATATACTTTATCACTTATATTTGAAAGCACACACTTATTTTCATAGCTATATCCATCATTCATTAAATAATAAAAAGTAGAACTATATTTTTCTAGAGGTGTTAAAGTATCAATCATTTTTTTAGTTACTCTATCAAGCTTTAAGTTTTCAATATCACTTTTACTTATTTTTCTTTCTTTATATAATTCTTTTTCTTCTTCTGTAATAAGTTTTTCGCCCTCTAAAGGATATTTAAGCAAGTAAAATTCTTTTAATTTAGCTTCATCATATTTATATTGATAATCTGTTAATAAAACTAATGTCTCTGCTATTGATAATTCTTCTGATAATGTTATATTAGAGTTTTTGTGATAATAAATCATGTTTATTCCTTTATTATCTACTAATATATTGCCATTTATATCTAGTATTCTACCTCTTGGAGCACTTGTTCCAGTTACATAAACTTCTTTAATTTCTCTAGCTTTTTGTAGATATATATCTTTATTTTTCACTGCTAAATCATAAATACGATAAAAAAATAGTGTATATAATCCAAAAATTAACAATATCCATATTATTATTTTTTTAGGCATAAACTTCACCATTATTAGTATTTAAAAAAGTAAATATTTCATACAATATATTAGGTGATATTATGTTTAATTTAATACGTGCTTATATGGGGAGAATGACTTTAGAAGATATAAATAACTTTGCAAATAGTAAAAATATTCATTTAAGTAGTGATGAGTTAAATTTTGTCTATGAATTTATTAGTAAAAATTGGGAACAAATAGTAAAAAATCCTAAATTACTTAATTTAGAGCGTTATCAAGATAAATTTAGTCCAGAAAATTTTTATAAAATAAAAAAGCTATTTTTAGAGTATAGCTCTCGATATTCTTCTTTCATTTAATATTATTTAGCACTTTTTTGATAGTATGAACGAATATGCCTCATCATATCGGGATTAAACTCTTTATTTTTTAACATAGCTATTTCAAATTTATAAGGAGGATAAATTCTTTCTTTATCAGTATCTGTATTACCTATATATGGGGTTTCAAGTATTTTAGGAATAGTTGCTAATTGGGGATTAGTAACTATTTTTAAGATGGTATCAAAGCCTAGAGTTCCATAACCAATATTAGCATGTCTATCTTTATGAGAAGAAAAATCATTTTTACTATCATTGATATGAATACAATGGATGTATGATAAACCTATTTCTCTATCAAATAAACATAAATATTTATCAAAGTTTGTCATGTCATATCCAGCATCATTTAAATGACAAGTATCAAGACAAACACCAATTAACTCTTTTTTTTCAATATGTTTAATTATATATTTTATTTCTTCTATAGTAGAACCTAGTTCTGTTCCCTTGCCTGCCATTGTCTCAAGTAAGATAGTAACTGTTTTATCCTGTTTTAGTATTTCGTTTAAAGCATATACAATATTATCAAGAGCTTCTTCTTTTTTAATACCAACACTTGACCCAGGATGAAGTACCATATAACTAATATTCATCATTTCACATCTTTTAATTTCTTCTATTAAAAAATGAATGCTAAAATCATATTTTTTCTCATCTAAATTATTAGCTAAATTAACAATATAGGGAGCATGACAAATAATATTTTTAATATCCATATTATTTTCTTGCATTACTTCCCAAGCTTTTTGGGTATTTTTCATATCAATGGGTTTTCGAAGAGTATTTTGAGGAGCTCCAGTATAAAACATAAAAGTATTAGCTCCATATTCTAAAGCTTCATTTACACTTCCAAGTAAACCATTTTTACCAAATGAAACATGTGAACCTATAATCATTGCTATCACCTGTTTCTATTATATAAAAAATCATTAAAAAAATCTAGTTTAAAACTAGATTAGTTAACACCACATGTCGTAGATGCTCCATCGGGAGAGGCTTCTACATCATCACTGGTAACATCAGGAGATACGCCGTTAATCATATACTGTCCATTTGATAACCAAATTTTATAAGAATAATTACCATTTTCTCCTATTTCAATAGAAATGCTTCCTGTATAAGATTCATCTTCTTTTTCGATTAAACCACTAGAAATTAGTTCATCATATGTATAACATTTAGAAGAAGATGCTCCATCTTGGACATATAAAGTTTGAGCTGCTGTAACTAGAGTATTGGCTTCCATAGCAAGCACTTGTTTTTTGGCACTATCTGCCATTGGCACTACTGCATTTGTTGCAATTAAAACAATAACTGATAATATTACAATTACACTTAATAATTCTACTAACGTAAATCCTTTTTTATTCATATTCGATTGCCACCTTCTAAAATAATTATATCAAAAATCTAGGTTTAGTCAACTCTTAATATGAAAATTACTTTATTTTTTTAATGATTTCTTCTTTAGTTAATCCATAATTTAAAAGTTCATTTATTATATCATTTAGGTTAGTCATTAGTTCTGTAATTTTGATATCTTTTATTTTAGAAATATCATCACTAATAAATGTTCCTTTGGTTGATTTAGAAATAATTAGTCCTTTTTCTTCTAATATATCATAGGCTTTTTTTACTGTATTGGGATTTATTCCTAAATCACAGGCAAGAGTGCGAACACTAGGAATTTGAGCATTAGGTTTTAATATTCCTAAAGTAATTTCTCTTTCAATTTCTGTTACTATTTGTTCATAGATGGGGCATCTTTTAGTATAATCAATGTTAATTATCATAAATAATTACTTCCTCATAATTCATTTTTGTATATTCATCTAGTAAGCGTTTATACTCTTCTTCATTTTCTATTTTCTTTTTATAGCTTGCAAATTCTTCTTTAAATTTAGAGGCATCGCTAATAGTTAAGCTATAAGTGTTTATATCATATATAGTAATTACAATACTTTCTTTACTTATATCAATATTATTATCATATTTTAAGTAACGAATAAATTCAGATTGGTTACTATTGATAACATAATCAAATAAATAAGCATCTTCTTCCGTAAAATAGTTTGAATTATAAATATTTAGTGTATAGTATGGGTGTTTGTTATTTTCCTCAACATATTTGATAAATTCTTCGTTTTGATGCGTTAGTACTTCTTTATATAATTCATTACTAATCTTTATTGGGATGATTATACTTTGGTATTCATGATTTTGATATGAATATAAAGTTAAAACTTCGGTTTCATTTAAAGATGTCATATCAAAATCTTTTCTTTTATCAATATTATCACTAATTAGTTTTTTAATTTTAGAAGTTACTGGAATTGATAAATCATTATATTTAATATAATTAGTTTCGTTAAATGGGAAATTTTTTATTTTATTTTCTTGCCAATTTAAGTATTCCTTAGTTATCTTGGCTTCGATATTAGAGTTTACGCTTACATCTAGATCATATCTATTATTATTAGAAATAATAGTAATATCATAAGAACTGGTTATTTCTTCGTTATTTCTACTAATTAAAGAAGCTATTATTTCTTTTTTTAGAGTATCGTCAGTAATATCCATACCTTCTATAACAATTTTATCAATATTAGATAATACTTTTTCTTTACTAATAAATACTTCAAAATTTAGATGATATACACCAGTAAACATTAAAAATAATATTAAACTAACTATAGTTGATTTAACTGGTTTATATATTTCTTTTCTAGTAATTAAATCATATACTACAGAATAGACTATGATTGCTAAAATGGCTATTAACCAACCAACAAAATCTGTTTCTTTAATAATTACATACGCAATAAAGGAAATAGGTAGTAAAGTTATTCCTTTAACTAATAAATGAATAAAAGAGCTCTTAAAACTTGTTTCGTTATTTTCCATTTTTCTTCTTTTAAAGATAAAGTATGCTACTACACTATAAAGAGTACTTAATAGTAGCATTTTTACAACACTAATCGTATCATAAATAGTTGTATTATTATTTGCAATAGATAATGGGGCTGTAAAATGATAATCTATAAAGATATCAGGATAGATTTCATATTCATTGTTTTTTAAATGCTTTTCACAATCTTTATCACCATAACAATAATAATTAGAATTATCACAATATTCATTATTACATTCAAGATAATAGTTTGTATTTGAATGATTTAAATAGATAATTCCTTGTAGGAATGGTACAAATAGAATAACACAAGCACTTATTACTAAGCTAGTAATCATATTACCAGCAATAACCATGGCTAAATTTAAAACTAAGAAGATAAATATATAAGAAATAAGCCAAAAGATAAAATAATCAATAAGCATTTTAAAAGGAATAATAAGTTCACTAAATAATAAACCAAATATACCAAAGATAAAAGTATTTAGAATAACAAATAATAAAATAAGTAAAATTCCTCCAATTGTATTTGTAATATAAATACTTTTGCGATTTACTGGTTTTGATAAAATAAAATCAACACTTGCTTTTTTAAAGATAAATGAAAATAAACTTAAAGATAATCCTAAGGGAATAAATAATATACCAAAATAAGTAAAGAAACTTAGGGTATTAAATGTTAGTAGTGTTCCATGATTGATATTTAATAAAACTACTAAATATATGATGTTAATAACAGGAATAATTCCTAGTAAGAAAGCTAGTATTCCTTTTGATTTTCTAATATTTTCTTTTAGAAAATTAAAATTAAAGAATGTTTTCAAATTCATAACCTAACGCCTCCATTTGATATATAAATACTTCTTCTAAAGTAAGAGGTAAATAGTCTAATATAATTGGATTTAGACTTTCTAAAAATTCTTTACTATTTTTTCCCTCTTCATCAATAATTAAAGTAGCAACACTTCCTACCTTTTTATAAGAAAGAAGTTTTAGCTTTTTGAATGTTTTTTTATCAAAATCCCCTTTTAGTGATATTTGAACTTTAAACATATTAGTTTTTAGAGTATCAATATCACTTTCAAATAAGATACTTCCTTTATATAATAATCCTAGATTATCACATATATCTTCTAATTCTCTTAGATTATGAGAAGTCATAATAATGGTTGTATCTTGTCTACTCATAGCCTCTGCAAGTAGTTTTTTAAAGAATTTACGAACTACTGGGTCTAAGCCATCAAATGTTTCATCAAAAAATAAATATTTGGCATTACAAGCTAAAGCACAAATAAGAGCACATTGTCTTTTCATTCCTTTAGAGAAACTACTTATTTTAGCATTGATATCTAGTTTTAATGTATTAGCAATATTTATCACATAATTCATATCAAATTTATGATATAATGCTTTATAAAATTCTGCCATATCCATTAGTGTATACCCTGGATAAAAGTATAAATCGTCTGGTACAAAGACCATTTCTTGTTTTAATAACTCATTATCATATGCATTTTCATTATCTATCAAAACTATACCATTATCTGCTGTGTAAATACTATTGATGATTCTAAGTAATGTTGATTTACCAGCGCCATTAGCTCCTACTAAACCATAAATTGCATTATTTTTTATTGTACAATTTAAGTTTTCTAGGACATAGTCTTGATGATTAAAACTTTTAGATAAATTTTTAATCTCTATCATATTTCTCCCTCCATAATTGTATTATATGTACTAATACAATTATAATATACCACAATTATTTTATGATTGCAACAAAAAAGAGTAAAGTAGTGTTAAAACTTTACTCATTGTGTATTATACTTGCCCATGTGTAAAGGAAAAGCAACACAGGCAAGATTTAGTTTGCTACTATTTCATATGGGGAAGTACTAGTACCATCTCCAGTTAATTCTACATCAGTATTAAGATTGATTACTGGGCGCACACCAAAGCTGTTAATCACGCTCAAGTTGTAGAAGTTGCCATCCGAATACACAGCGAATACGCTAGCATTGCTGCCGTCAAAGTTAAACGGAGACATGGTCCAGTAATGTTGTCCTGTATATAGGTAGTAATTACTATTACTACTTCCTCCAAATCCTCCTGCTAATACTACTTCATCGGCTGTTATTAGTCCTACTGGATATGTTAACTTCTTATTTCCTTTACTACTT
>CANUCD010000012.1 GCA_947856335.1 uncultured Bacilli bacterium
CATTCAGGTGTTGATTTAAGATATTTAGATTCAGAGACAAACGAGAAATATTTACCATATGTTATTGAACCTAGTGTAGGTCTTGATAGATTATTATATGCAGTGCTTACAGATGCTTATAAAAAAGAAGTGTTAGAAAATGGCGATACAAGAGAAGTATTAAAAGTGCATCCAGCACTTGCTCCTATAAAAGTAACTATTTTGCCACTTATAAAAAAAGTTCATGGAGATAAAGCAATGGATTTGTATGGAGAACTTGCTAAATATTTTATGTGTTCTATTGATACTACTGGTTCAATTGGTAAAAGATATAGAAGAAGTGATGCAATTGGAACTCCACTTTGTATAACTGTTGATGATGAGACTATTAACAATGATACAGTAACACTAAGAAATAGAGATACTATGGAACAAGTAACTTTACCTATTAGTGAGTTAAAAAATTATATTGAAGAAGTAATTAAGTTTTAACTTGTATTTATAAAAAAATAATTTATAATTAAATTGTAGAGCATTAGAATTAAATGCCTACTTATGTTTGAAAGTGACATTAACCTCTATATTGTTTTTAATAACAATAGTGGCTGATGTCTTTTTTAAGCCAAGATATAAGTAGTTGGGTAAACTCCTCATACTAACTACAATTGTTATTTTAATAATTATTTAGATATTTAATATTTTAGAATATAGTGGATGTTAATAATAAGTTTGCGTATGTACTATGTTTATTTTTGTAAAATAATAGTTCTTATTAACTAATTTCTATGTTATAATTTTTATAGATTAAATCTTAGGGAGGTTCATATGAAATTAGTGACTCTTTTACCAGCAGATCAATATGTTGTTGTCAATAAAACGATTTTAACAGAAATAGATAGAAAAAATTTAATTCATTTATATGAGCCTATTATTGGTTTTAGTGCTGTTAGTTTATATCTTAGTTTATGGAGTGATTTAGATAGATTAGAAATTATGAGTAGAGATTTTACGCATCATCATTTAATGAGTATACTAAAATGTAGCTTAGATGTAATTAAACAAGCAAGAGAGGCTTTAGAGGGTGTTGGTTTAATTAAAACATATTATAAAGAGGGAGATATCAATTCCTATGTATATGAACTTTATTCTCCTTTATCTGCAGCAGAGTTTTTTAATAATCCAATATTAAATATTGTTCTTTATAATAATGTAGGTGAAGAAGAATATAATTTTTTAAAGAAAATGTATCGTAAAGTAAATATTGATTTAAAAGATTATGAAGAAATAACCAAAATTCTTAATGAAACTTTTGAATCTACTAGTGTTCCTTTAGTAGAAGTTAAAAGTAAAGAGACACTTCCATTAAATATTTTAAGTGATATAGATTTTGATTTAATACTTAGTAGTATTCCTAAAGGTATATTAAATGAAAAAGCAATGAATAAAAAAATGAGGGAACTAATTGTTAATCTAGCTTTTATTTATGATTTAGATACTTTAAAAATGATAGAACTTATTAGAGCAAGTTTAAATGAAAGAGGGGGAATTGATAGAGAAGTATTAAGAAAGAATGCTCGCAAACATTATCAGTTTAAATGTGGGAATTTACCGACACTTATTTATCGCGTTCAACCTGAATATTTAAAGACGCCAATTGGAGATAATTCTAAGAAAGGTCGTATTATTGGTGTTTTTGAAAATACTAGTCCTTATGATTTTTTAAAGAGTAAATATCATGGAGTAAATCCTCCTTCTACTGATTTAAAACTTTTAGAAACCCTTTTAATTGATTTAGAATTAAATCCAGCAGTAGTTAATGTTTTAATTGATTATGTTCTTAAAAAGAATAATAATAAATTAAATCATAGATATGTTGAGACAATCGCAGGACAATGGAAGCGTTCGGGAATAAAAACTGCTAAAGAAGCGATGGATATAGCAGAAAAAGAACATAAAAAGATGCAGAAAACGACTGATAAGAAAAAAGTTAAAAATGTTACGGAATCTCCTGTTCCTATTTGGTTTGATAAAAAATTAGAAAAAGATGAAATTAGTGAAGAAGAAGCTAAAGAATTAGAAGAATTATTAAGGATTTAGGTGATGGAAATGGAAAGTTTAAAAAATAATAGTACAGTAAATCATTTGAGAAAAGAACTCCTAGAAACTTATAGAGAAAATTTAGAAGATAAAACATTTAGTGATTTGGTAATAAAAAATAAAATTAAAGAAGAAGTTGGTTCTTTATATAACTCTGATTTAGAAGATAGTGTAGGAGAACTTAAGAATTGTAGTCAATGTAAGGGATTATTTGAATGTAAAAATAAAGTAATGGGTCATTACTTATATCCTAAACTAATGGGGAAAATAATTGATTTGGTCTATGTTCCTTGTCAATATAAAAAAGAAAATGATAAATTATTAGAAGAGAAGAATACTGCTAATAAAGAGTTTTTACAAGCAAGATTTAAAAATATAGATGTTAAAGATAAAAATAGAGTAGAAGTTATTAAATGGATAAAGAAGTTTTATGATGAATATGATTTTTATAAAGATATGAAAGGACTTTATTTGCATGGTTCTTTTGGAAGTGGAAAAAGTTTTTTGATTTATGCATTATTAAATGAATTAAAAGAAAATAAAAAAGTAGATTTTGTTGCTTTATATTTTCCAGAAGTTTTAAGAGATTTGAAAGAAGATTGGGATACTTATCGCGATAAGATGGATAGATATTCTACTGTTCCTGTTTTATTATTAGATGATATTGGAGCAGAACAAGTAAGCGAATGGGGAAGAGATGAAGTACTTGGTACTATTTTACAAAATCGCATGAATAATCATTTAACAACCTTTTTTACGTCTAATCTGACAATTGAAGAATTGGAGTATCATTTGTCATTAGCTAAAAGTAATCTTGATAAAGTAAAAGCTCGTAGAATTATAGAACGTATTAAACAGTTAAGTGTAGATATTGAGTTAATTACTAATAATAAAAGAAGCTAATTTAAGCTTCTTAATCTTTTTTTACTTGAATATCTTTTTCTTTGATGATTTCTTTTACAATATCTTCATATGTATTACTGTGGTAGGATTCTTCTATTTCTTTTTTTATACCACTAATCATTCCCTCAGCAAAACCACGGCGAGCATAAGTATTACCAATCACAATAAAAGGGACAGAACTAGATACTTCTAAATCTAGTTTTTTAGCGACTTCATTCATGAGATTGGCATTTTCTTCATTATTCCAAACTTCATATATTTCTATATTTAAATAAGAATATTCGCTTGGTAGTGTTTCTAAAAATTGGATGGCATTTTCACAAAAGTGACAACCGTTTCCTCGAAATAAATAAAGAGTAACAGTGTTTTTAATATCATTATTCTCATTATCAACGTTTATATTTTCTTCTTTTATAGTGGACTCTATGTTTTCTTCATTTTTGTTATCGATATTATCTTCGTTTGTTATTTCCTCTTTTGATAAATTGGTATTTTCTTGGCTATTTGTATTATTTTTTTCTTCATTTTGATATACTAAGTATAAAATGCCAAATAAAGTTGCTAAAACTAGTAAAGTTGCAATTATACCAATTATAATAATCTTTTTTTCTTTCATAAAACCACCAAAAGTATTATATAATATAAACAGTTTTCATTCAAGTGTCAAAAAAATGTATAGTTGTTTTACAATTAGACGTTTCTTTGTTATAATAAATGATAGGGTGAATAAAATGGCAAAATATGATGAAACATCGATTAAGATATTAGAGGGATTAGAAGCTGTTAGAAAACGTCCTGGTATGTATATTGGTAGTACTGATAAGAGAGGACTTCATCATTTAGTATGGGAAATCGTTGATAATTCAATAGATGAAGTTATCAATGGATATGGAAATCATATAAAAATAATATTACATAAAGATGGTTCTATTACTATTGCTGATAATGGACGTGGTGTACCTATTGGTATGCATGAGTCTGGTAAATCAACTCCTGAGGTTATTTATACAATTTTACATGCTGGAGGTAAATTTGAAGAAGGAAATTATAAAGTAAGTGGAGGATTACATGGAGTTGGGGCTAGTGTTGTTAATGCTTTATCTAAATGGATGGATGTTATAATTTATCGTGATGGTGTCATTTCTAATATACGATTTAAAGATGGAGGTAAAATAGATAGTCCTTTAAAAAAAGTTGGTTCAACTAATAAAACAGGAACAATTGTAACTTTTATGCCTGATTATGATATATTTAAAAACTCTCAGTTTTCTTATACGACAATAGTAGAAAGAATGCAAGAAAGTGCTTTTTTAATTTCTGATGTTACTATAGAAGTAATAGATGAAGATAGCAAAAAAGAGACTAAGTTTCACTATGAAAAGGGATTAGTAGATTTTATTGTTTTTATGAATGAGGGAAAAACTACTTTAAATCAAGTTTTAAATTTTAGTGGTACTAAAAATGGTATAGAAGTTGATGTTGCTATGCAATATACAGATACATATAATGAAAATATTATTTCGTTTGTTAATAATGTTAAAACAGTAGATGGTGGAACACATGAAGTTGGATTTAAAACGGGTATTACTAAAGCTTTTAATGATTATGTAAAATCAAATAATATTTTAAAGGGGAAAGATGCTACTTTTGATGGTAGTGATGTTAGAGAAGGTCTTAGTGCAGTTATTAGTCTTCGTATTCCTGAAGATGTTTTACAGTTTGAGGGACAAACTAAGGGAAAGCTTGGAACACCTGAGGCAAGGAGTATAACTGAGGCAATAACTTATGAAAACTTAAAGTTTTTCTTAGAAGAAAATAAAGAAGTAGCTTTAAATATTGTTGATAAAGCTAGTAAAAGTAAATTTGCAAGAGAAGCAGCAAGAAAAGCAAGAGAAGAAGCAAGAAATGGTAAAGGTAAAAATAAGATTGAGAAAAACTTATCAGGTAAATTAGCCCCAGCGACTAGTAAAAATCCTAAAATTAACGAATTATTTTTAGTAGAGGGAGATTCGGCAGGAGGTTCTGCTAAAGGAGGAAGAGATCGTAAGTTTCAAGCTATATTACCTTTAAGAGGTAAAGTTATCAATGCTGAGAAAGCTAATATTACTGATATGCTTAAAAATGAAGAGATAAATACAATTATTCATACTATAGGTGCTGGTCTTGGAAATGAATTTGATGTAGAAGAATCTAATTATGATAAAGTTATTATTATGACAGATGCTGATGTTGATGGTTCACATATACAGATATTACTTTTAACTTTCTTTTATCGCTTTATGCGTCCTTTAATAGAGGCAGGAAAACTTTATATTGCTAAACCTCCTCTTTATAAGATTGATTATGGTAAAAAACATTATTATGCTTATTCGGATGAAGAAAGATTTAAAATTGTAGAGGAAAACACTGGTAAACCTGATATTTCTAGAAATAAAGGTTTAGGAGAGATGAATGCTGAAGAGTTATGGGATACAACTATGAATCCTGAGACCCGTAGTTTAATTAGGGTTAATATTTATGATGCAGCTTTAGCAGAAAAAAGAGTTAATGTGCTTATGGGTGATAAAGTAGAACCTAGAAAAGAATGGATAGAAGAAAATATTATATTTACCATGGAAGATGACTTTAGAGTAGCATAGAAAACTACTCTTTTTTTAGCAGATGTTTGCAAATTTTCTTAAAATATAATATAATTAAATTGGTGATGTAGTATGCAAATAGATACTGTTGAACTTAAAAGTTGTGCTGTAAGGGCTAGTCAATATCCAGATGAGGGATTACCAGAATTTTTACTTGTCGGTAGAAGTAATGTAGGGAAATCAAGTTTTATTAACACTCTTATTAACCGTAAAAATTTTGCTCATACGTCTTCTAAGCCTGGTAAAACACAAACTCTTAATTTTTATTTAGTAAACAAAAAGTTTTATTTAGTAGATGTGCCTGGATATGGATATGCTCAAGTAAGTCATGAAAGGCAAAAAAAGTTTGGTATTATGATTGAAGAATATTTAAAATCTAGAGAGTCTTTAAAATGTGTTTTTTTGTTAATTGATTATCGTCATAAACCAACAGAAGATGATTTGTTAATGATTGATTTTTTAAGATATTATAATTTAAAAATTAAAGTGATTGCTACTAAATATGATAAAGTAGGTAAAAATAGTAAAGATAAGCAAAATAAACTTATTAAAGAGGCTTTAAAATTAGAAGAAGGAGAAGATTTCATACCATTTTCTACTGTGTCTAAAAAAGGTAGAGATGAAGTATATGAAATAATAAATGAATTATTATGATTGAATTTAATAAAGAAAAAAATTTAGTAGATGATTATGTAGTATTTGATTTAGAGACAACTGGATTAGATCCTAAGAATGCTAAAATTATTGAAATTGGGGCTTTAAAATATCGAGATAATGAATTATTAGAGGAGTTTAATGTTTTAATCAATCCAGAAGTTTTGATTCCTGATGTTATTACAGCAATAACAGGTATTGATGATGAATTAGTAAAGAATGCTATTTTAATAGATGAAGCATTACCTAAATTTATTGAATTTATTGAAGATTTACCACTTGTAGCACATAATGCTAAGTTTGATTTATCATTTATAGAAGAAAATATTTTGGCTTTAAATTTACCTATGATAACAAACACAAATATTGATACGGTATATTTATCAAGAAAATATATTAAAAATATTAGAAATCATAAATTAGAAACTTTAAAAAATCATTTTAAACTTAGTTATTCATCTCATCGAAGTTTGGAAGATTGTTATACAACCAATTATGTTTATCAATATTGTAAGAATGAAGCTTTATTAAAAAATTAGTATGAAAAACGATAAGAGGATTAAAACTTATAATAATCGCTTTATAAGAGAATTAGATAGAGCTATTTTAACAGTAGAACCAACTTTAATAGATGTTTTTACTAGTTTTTATGGTGAAGAGTATCGAAGTAAAATAAAAAATATAATTAAAAATGTGAATTATGTTTACTTTCTATCTTTTAGTTTTTTAGAAGCTTTAAATCGAGAGGGAATGTTAAATCATAAGGATAGAAAAATAGTTGAATACTATCTAACTTATTTAAGAAAGTTAAAAGGAAAAAATGAGATTTATCTTGCTAAAAAAATATTAGTGGGTCCTCGTTATGATGAAAGCTTTTTGGAAAACGAACAATTATTAGCTATAATAAAGTCTGGAACACCTACTTTTACGCTTTTTACTGATGAAGATGAAGCTAAATTTTACCGAACTATATTTTTACCTATTTATACTATAAATTTAAAGATTATTATTCACGAGATAAATCATGCTTTTATGGTTGATGCTATATGTGAAACAGAAGAAGAGCTTGTTATTCCAAGTTTGTTTATGAATATTGATTGTGAAGAGTTAATCAATGATTATATGGCAGAACAAATATTAGGAGAATATAAAAGAAAAAAAGGAATTATCCCTGATTGTTTAAAAAGATTTACCTTTCATACATTTTATGAAGATAAGTATTATTTAATAGAATCATTTTATTATGTCTTTGAACGAGTTATAAAAATTAGCATTATGACAGGTAGTTTTAATTTATTATGGGAGTATGCTGGTAAAAATAATTTTGAGAGTTTTTGCTCTTTAATTAAGGAGTATCAGGCAAAAGAGTGTAGTAATAAAGAACTTTTGATGTTAGAAAAATTAGTATTAAACATGATGGAGGATGCTTCTTTGATAAAAGGAATAGATATAGAAACTTATTTTAATGAGTTAGAAAGACAAGGACATTTTGTTAGGAGATTAAAAAAGGAGTAAATATGAATTTATTAAAAAAACATAAATTGATAGTTTTTATTATAATTGTTTTATTAGTGGGAATAAGTTTACCATTTCTTTTTACTCTTTATGAGAAATATAAGCCTTATTATACAGCATTAGATTTTAATATTACGACTGTTTATAGTAGTGTGGATGCTAATAATAATGGAATTGATGATTATACGGATATTTTGCTTGGAGCTAGAATGGATGCTAATAATCATCCGACTTATGACGGAAGATATTGGAGTAATGGATATCCTCCTGATAATATTGGAGTTTGTACAGATGTTATATGGAGAGCTTTTAAAAATGCAGGATATAATTTAAGAGAGATGGTAGATACAGATATTTTAAGGAGAAATGATGAGGCTTATCATATAAAATATCCTGATTCAAATATTGATTTTCGCAGAGTTGGGAACTTATTTGTCTTTTTTTCTTCGTATGCAGAGAGTAAAACTCTTGATATAAATAAAATAGAGGAATGGCAACCAGGAGATATAGTTATATTTGGGGAGTATCAACATATAGGTATTATTAGTGATAAGAGAAATCGTCATGGTGAACCTTATGTTATTCATAATTCAGGTCAACCATTAAGAGAAGAAGATATTTTAAGAAAGAGAGCTAAAAAAGATCCTATTACTGGTCATTTTAGATGGGATGCGTCTAAAATAGAAGATATATTGATTTACTGGGAAGATTAGTAAATTATCTTCAACAAATTTGACACGGAGTTATTAGCAGTGATATAATTAAGTCGTTTAGGGGGGAATACTAATGGATATTATAGCTCATACGGCAAGTTTAAAGCCTGATAGAAAAACACTTTTAAAATTAAAAAGTAACTTAGATTATACTAAAATTGAGCTTGATTTTCGTTTAACAAAGGATGATGAACTTGTTTGGTCTCATAGTCCTAAAATAAATGGGGAATATATTAGCTATACTAATTATCGCAGTCTTGGAAATGTTTTGACTTTAGAAGATGTTTTAGAAATATTTAATCATGAGAAAGCACTTATTATAGAATTAAAGGGATATCCTAAAAATTTAGAAAATCGTTATGATATTTTGTTAAAATGTTTATCTTCATTATATTATTATCATAATTTGATTGAAGTAGAAAGTTTTAATGAACGTCTAATAAAAAGTTTATTAGAATTACAAAGAAAAGGCGAACTATCTTTTGTTCAATACGGGTTAATTATCAATCTTTTTAAAACCTTTTTATTTCGAAAGCATTTTTCTCAAGAATACAGAAATATTCAGTTTATAGCATTATCTAATGAGTTATTTGAGTGGCCTATAGTGGGTGGGGATTATAAAATATATCGGGAAGTATTCCCACATGCTCGAGAATATGCTTGGAGTTGGGATGCAGTATATAAAGAGACGGAAAAACGTATTTTAAACTATATAACTAAGGGAGTTGATGGAATTGCTACTTCTAATCCTACTTTAGTTAAAAAGCTTGTAAAATAATTTTGACAAATACTAATTTTGTGTTATAATTAAATAGACAGATTTAAGTGGGCATAATATTCCCACTTTTATTATTATAATAAAGAGGTGTGTATGAAAAAAGATTTAGAAGAATTAAAGATTCTTATAAAGGATGCTTTAAAAGAAAAAGAAATTATTGTTGATAGTATTTCTTATGAAAAGAATAGTGGCAATTATTATGTTTTATCAGTAGTACTTGATAAAGCTTTAGGTATTGATTTAGATACGATTGTAGAGGCAACTAATATAATAAATCCAATTGTAGATGATTATGATTTTACGGATGATTCATATATATTAGATGTAACATCAAAGGAAAGAGGAGAAGAAAATGAATAGTGAAGAATTTATTAAGGCAGTTAAAAATATTGTAAAAGAAAAGGGAATTAGTGAAGATGTTGTATTTGAGGGAATGGAACAAGCTTTAATGACTGCTTATAAAAAGAATTTTGATTCTAAGACTAATGTTAGGGTAGATATTAACCGTGAGACAGGAGAAATAAAGGTATATTCTTATTTAGTTGTGGTAGATGATGTTGATTATGGTAGTGAAGAAGTAGATGAGGAAGGAAACATTGTTAAAATACCACCTAAAATTAACCCAGATGCGCAAATTATATTAGAACAAGCAGAAGAAATAGTGCCTGGTATTAAAGTGGGAGAGACTATCGAAAAGGAAGTTACCCCAAAAGATTTTGGACGTGTTGCAGCATCTACAGCTAAGCAAGTATTAACTCAAAGAATTAGAGAAGCAGAAAAAAATAGTTTGATAGAAGAATTCCAAGATAAAGAAGGCGAAATGTTACTTGGTTTAGTTGCTATGGAAGATTCTAAAAATTATTTTATTGATTTAGGTAGAACTAGAGGACTTTTACCAAAGAGTGAAATTATTCCAGGTGAGACTATTAAAATGGGTTCTAATATTCGTGTTTATGTAACAAAAATAGAAACTAATTCTAAAGGACCTCTTATTTTACTGTCAAGAAAACATTATGGTTTTGTAAGACGTCTTTGTGAACTTGAAATTCCTGAACTTGGAGATGGTACTTTAATAATGCATGCGTGTGTAAGAGAAGCTGGAATTCGTAGTAAAGTTGCTGTATCATCTACTGTTGATAGAATAGATGCGATTGGAACTTGTATTGGAGAGCGTGGATCACGTCTGGCAAGTATTTTAAAGGAATTAAATGGCGAAAAATTAGATTTTGTATTATATAGTGATAATCCAGAAGAATTTATTAAGAAAGCTTTAACACCTGCTAAGAATGCAATTGTAAATATTACAGATGCTACTAAAAAAGAAGCTTTAGCAGTTGTTTCAAATGAAGAGTTACCACTTGCCATTGGTAAGGGTGGAAATAATATTCGTCTTGCTAGTCGTCTTACTAAATATAAAATAAATATAAAGACAATGGAACAAATAAATGCTGAGGGAAATAAATAATATGAAAGTAAAAAAAATTCCTATGCGTACTTGTGTTGTTACTAAAGAAAAGTGCGAGAAGAAAGAGTTGTTGCGAATTGTTAGAACTCCCCAAAATGAAGTAATTATTGATGTTTATGGAAAAAGTAATGGTAGAGGAGCTTATTTAAAAAAGAATAGACAAGTAATTTTAAAAGCAAAATCTACTAAAATATTAGATAAAGTATTAGAAGTAGAAATACCTGATATAGTTTATGATGAAGCAATTAAAATATGTGAAAAATAAAAAAGAAAGGAGCAGGTTTAAATGACAGTAAAAGAATATGCAGCAGATGTAAATTTAAGTGTCGCAGAGATATTAAAAAAGTGTAGTGATTTAGGAATTGAAGTAAAAACAAAAGATGATGTATTAAGTGATGAAGAAATTATATCACTTGATAATGCTATCAATTTGATTACTGAGGATGAAACTTTTGAGGAAGAAGATACAATAGATGAAGTAGTAGATGCTATTGTAGAAAGTAGTAATATTACTAAAAATATAAATATTACTGATAAAAAGCAAAAATTAAAAAAGAAGAAAGAACAAACAGAAACAAAAGATTATAGTCATCTAAAAAAAGAAATGTATAAAAATAAAAATAAGTTAAAGAAAAATAGTAAAGATGATAATATTATTTTATTTAAAGATGGAATGACAGTAGGAGATTTAGCTAATGAATTAAATGTTAGTGGTACTGATATTATAAAAAAGCTAATGACGCTTGGTTTAATGATATCTTTAAATCAAACTATTGATTATGAAAATGCTGAGATAGTAGCTTTAGAATATCAAAAGACGTTAAAAAGAGAAGAAACGCAAGATGTTGCAAATTTTGAAGAGTATGAGATAGTAGATGATGAAAAAGATTTAGTGGAAAGACCACCTATTGTTACAATTATGGGACATGTTGACCATGGTAAGACAACACTACTTGATTATATTCGTAATTCTCATGTTGCTGAACATGAATTTGGGGGAATTACTCAACATATAGGTGCTTATCAAATAGAAGCTAATGGACATAAAATTACTTTTATTGATACGCCTGGACATGCTGCTTTTACAGAAATGAGAGCTAGGGGTGCTAGTGTAACGGATATAGTAATCATAATTGTGGCTGCAGATGATGGGGTTATGCCTCAGACTAAAGAAGCAATTGATCATGCTTTAAGTGCTAAAGTGCCTATTATTGTGGCAGTTAATAAAATTGATAAACCAAGTGCTAATCCTGAGAAAATCAGAACAGAAATGGCAGAGTTAAATATTACTCCAGAAGAATGGGGAGGTAGTGTTCCTTTTATTGATATTTCGGCTCATACAGGAGAGGGAATTGATAAACTTTTAGAAACGATTCTAGCAATTAGTGAAGTAAATGAGTTAAAAGCTAATCCTAAAAGATATGCTGTTGGTTCAGTTATTGAATCTCGTCAAGATAAAAATATCGGAGGTATTGCAAGTTTACTTATTTTAAATGGTACACTTCGTATTGGAGATCCAGTAGTTGTTGGGACAAGTTATGGTAAAGTAAGAACAATGAAAAATGACTTGGGAGTTGCAATTATTGAGGCAGAACCAGGAATGCCTGTAGAAATTACAGGATTAAACGATAATCCGAGTGCTGGTGATAAATTTATGGCTTTTGAAACTGAAAGAGAAGCTAAAGAAGTAGCAGAAAAAAGAGCACTTCATGCTAAAGAAAATAAGTATAAGAAAGATATTATTTCTTTAGATGACTTATTTAGTAAAATAAATGGGGGACAAAAAGAAATCAATATTGTTTTAAAAGCAGATGTTCGTGGTAGTGAGGAAGCTGTTAAAAATAGTCTTCTTAAAATTGATGTAGAGGGCGTTAAGATAAATGTTATTCGTTCGGGAATAGGTACAATTACAGAAAGTGATATTGTTCTTGCTAATGCGTCTAATGCTATTATTATTGGTTTTAATGTTGTTTTATCTAATCAAACAAAAGAAATGGCTAAAGAATATAATGTAGATGTTCGACTTTATACAGTTATATATAAGTGTATTGAAGAAATAGAGCTTGCTATGAAAGGAATGCTTGATCCAGAGTTTGTAGAAAAAGTTCTTGGAAGTGCTTTAATTAGAAAGATATTTAAGTTTTCTAAAGTTGGAAATATTGCTGGGTCTTATGTAACGGATGGAATTATTAAAAATGGTGCAAAGGTTAGACTTATTCGGGATGGAGTGATTGTATATGATGGTACAATACATTCTGTTCAAAGAGAAAAAGATAGTGTTAAGGAAGTAAAAAAGGGATATGAATGTGGTATTACTTTAGATAATTTTAGTGATATTAAAATAGGAGATACTTTAGAATGCTATGAGATGGTGGAGGTTAAAAATGCCTAGTCATAAAATAGCTAAAATATCTAGTGATATTGCTAGAGTTATTAGTGAAATACTTTTTGAAGAAGCAAAAGATGATTTGCTAAAAACAACTACGATTACTGGATGTAAGGTATCAAGAGATTTAGGGTATGCTAAAGTATACTTTACATCTCTTAGTAGTATGGATAAAAAAACAATAGTAAAAGAAGTTAATGAAGCAAGTTCTTTTATTCGAGGAAAGTTGGCAGAAAAAGTAGATTTAAGACATACACCTATTTTAGAATTTGTTTATGATGATTCTATCGAATATGCTAATAATATTGAAAATATTATTAAAGAAATCAATGAGAGTGATGAAGATGAAAAGAAGTCTGAAAATTATAATGGATAAATTAAGTGAAAATGAAGAATATTTACTTTTAAAAAAATTTCCTGATAAAAAAGATGATATTAAATTATATCAAGAAGCAGCTTATTTTCAAATACATAAGCTTTATTATCAAGAGTTTTTTATGGGATATATGGTTTTATTTTTAGGACATCATTCTATAGAGAGTAATGATGCTTCTATTGAAGATATTGGTTTTTTAGGAAATGATGAATTGTTAAAACCGATTATGTTTTATTTATTAAATAAAGTTAGTCAACATAAAGTACTTACTTATCCATTTAAACAAGTATATTATGATAAAGAAAAATTTGATGATATTTATTTAGAGTTGTTTTCGTCTTTAAATTGGCAGCAGGAGGAACAAGAATATTGTCGGGGTTAATTGTTGTAAATAAAGAAGAGGGATATACTTCAAGAGATGTTGTAAATATTATTTCTCATGAGTTAGGGGAGAAGAAAGTTGGACATACAGGAACACTAGACCCCCTTGCAACAGGTGTTTTAGTTATTTGTGTAGGAAAGTATACTAAGCTAGTTGATATCTTTAGTTCACTTACCAAAGAATATATTGCTCAAATTAAACTTGGTATTCAAACTGATACTTTAGATATAACAGGTGAAGTATTAAAAACATCTTTTTCTTATCCCACAAAAGAAGAAATATTAAAAGTTTTTGATAAGTTTATCGGCTTGTATGAAATGGAAGTTCCTAAGTATAGTGCTATTAAAGTGAATGGTAAGAAATTATATGAATATGCTAGAAATAAAGAAGAAGTTAAACTTCCTATAAAAACAGTTCATATTTATGAGATGGAATTATTAGAAAATGATGCTGATACGATTACGTTTCGATCACTTGTTTCAAAAGGAACTTATATTAGGAGTCTAATAAGAGATATAACTAAAAAGTTAAATTGTTTGGGTACGATGAGTAAATTAACGAGAATAAAACAAGGTAATTTTAGAATTGAAGACGCTTATAGTATTGAAGATATAAAAAAGAAGAAATATACTTTATTAAAAGCTAGTGATGTTCTTCCTATTAAACATTATTTCTTAAATAAAAATGAGTATGATAAAGTAAAAAATGGTTCAGCTATAGCTATTGATAGTAAAGAAGAATATTTATTTTTACTTTATGAAAAAAAAGAAATTGCTATTTATAAGAAAGAAGAAGAATTATATAAGCCCAAAGTTATGCTTATATAATTATATTGCCCTATGGCCAAGTGGTAAGGCAGCGGGCTCTGACCCCGTAATTTCGTAGGTTCGAATCCTACTAGGGC
>CANUCD010000013.1 GCA_947856335.1 uncultured Bacilli bacterium
CCAGTAATCAATCTAAAGGCTGATGTCCAAATAACAGGAGGTAATGGTAGTAGTGATACACCTTTTGAAATTTCATAATAATTTTCTATTACATTTATTTCTCATAAATATTATAAATGGAGCATTTATTGCTCCTTTTTATATATAATTCTAATTATTATTCATATATTATATGGGTGATAATATGTTTATTGCACATAGAGGATTAGTTAAAAAAGGTATTACTGAAAACACATTAGAAGCATTTAAACTTGCTATAGAAAGTGATAAATATATAGGTTTTGAACTTGATATATATACAAGCCTAGATAATGAATTTATAGTCTTTCATAATCCTTTATTAGATAATAAATTTATATGGAATTATACATCTAAAGAATTAAAGAAAAAGAAAGTTATTTTATTAAAAGATGTCTTAAAATTAAAGACAGATAAAATAATACTAATAGATATAAAAGATATTAAAATAGATATTAAAAAACTAACTAAATTACTTAATATATATAAAGATAAGAATATATATGTAATGTCTTTTTTTAATAGTGTATTAAAGAAATTTAAAAATCCAAACTTTAAGATTGGATTATTAAATTATATATTAAATAGTACTTCTACTTATTCATATGATTTTATAGGTATATTATATGATGTAGCAAATAAACACATGATAGATACATTAAATAAGATGAATATAGAAGTATTTTTATATGCTCTAAATAAGAAAGATAAATTTATATATAAAGATGTTTATTATATTATTGATGATGTTTTATATAAATAAATAAAATAATAATTAAAATAGGAAATAATAAAGAAATAAAGGGAAGTATATAATATAAAGTAAGTTCAAGAGTATAATATTTATTAAATATACTAGATATAAGCCATATTATAAATATTAGTAAGATAATTATATATTTATTATTTTTAGTAGTTAATTCTTTAATAGAATAAATACTAAATACAGTAGTAATAAATAAATCAAAAGCCCAAGCTATAGATAATATATTTTCTACTTTCTCAATAAAATCCAATAATTTTACTTGTTTTAATACCATATATTCAGGAAATCTAAAAACATTTACTAATACATCTCCAAATACTCCATTTATACATATAAGAGCAATAATTATAGAAGATACACTAAATAAATATGTTTTAATATAGTGTTTAGTATTTTGATTAAAATGTAGTGTTAAAAGATTAGGAAAAGTACTAATACCTGCAAAAGCAAGCATAGATGTTATAAATGATTTAAAAGAAGTAGTATATACAGGTAAAAAATTATCATAATCAATTTTACCCCATATACTTATAATAGATAATAAAGCTAAAGTAAGTGCAATAATAAATAAACTACTAGAAAGCCTATGTATCATTTTTAATCCCCCTAAAGCTGCATAAAAAGAAAGTATAAGCCATAAAGCTAATATTATATATACAGGAGTAGAAGAAAGAAGAAAACTAGTTACAAACGTTTTATAAGTAAGTAAAGTATATAGTAAGATAATAAAACTAGATATAATTAAAAGTATTCTAATCATAAAACCTATTTTACTATTTCTAAGTAAATAAATAAGAGAATTATTATTTGTAATAATTATTTTTTTATAAGCCCAAATAATAAATAAACCCAAAATAGAACCTGCTATACAAGCTAAATATGTATCTTTACTTGTATATTTACATATAAGAGATATTCCAAGTCCAAAAAATAAACTTCTAGTTAAGAAAAATAAAGGAAGAGCATTTTCTTTTTTCATCTTGGCACCTCAAAAGTTAATCCTTTCTTATTTATTTTTAAATCTATATTAACTACAATATCTTTATTTATCCAATCATCACTTTTTATACGATATTTATTATAATATTTCTTACCTAAAGAAAGAGCATTAGACTTTATTTGTTGCATCTTTACTATAATTTTTGATATTTCTTTTTCGATTATCTTTTTAAAATCATCTTCTAATAAAGAATATGTAGCAGTATCATATAAATCTATATTACTATTAACTTCACTAATACGTGCTTCTATATCTCCTTTAATAATTATTTCATTCTTTTCTGGATAAATATCTATTTTACTATTATAAACAGCAATAGTTATATTATTATTAGTAAAATGAATATTTTTAACTTCAAAATTATTGATTAGATTTATTATACTAGCTTCCCTATTATCAAAAATCATTTGTAGTTTATAATCCTTAAAAGCTCCCATACCTACTAAAACAATTTCCTCATCATTCTTTTTAAATACAGGTAATAAAGCATCTTCCCCATCCGTTAAAATTCTTTTAACCGTTTTCGTAAATACTTCTAAATAAGCACTATTAGAAGTCTCATAATTATTTATAAGTAAACTAGTTAAATAAGAGCTTGTAACAGGGGAAGCATCAATTTTTGTTTTAAGTAAATCTTTAGCACTATCTATCCCTATAGCAGCATAAAACTCATTTCTAAGTCTTTCTGTCCGTATTAAATAATCAATACATAAATCTAGTTTTTCTAAAGCTACAGTCTCACTAAATATAACAATTTCTACATGTTCAAAATAGGGAACTTTATCAAGTCTATTAGCCGATAGAGTAAAACAATCAACTAAATTTTTTCCTTTTTGACTAACATAGTAAGTACCACTAGCCCCAGAAGAATCTCCCTCTTTTTTTGTTTTCATCACCTCAAAAGTAACTAAAAAATTATCATCTACATAATCAATGGCAATCCCTGATATAATAGCTAAATCATTTAATCCCTTATAATCATAACAACCACTAAGTAAAAACACTATAATTATTAAACAAAATTTCTTCATACTTTTTCTCCTTGCTTTATTTTATTTTTATGAGTTAATATAGAACTTCTTTTTATATCTTTTTTTAGGGGTGACTTAAATACAGTTTTAAAAAAGTATGTTTTATCAAAAGGTATAAGAGGATAAAAGTAAGGTTTACCAAAAGATTCTAATCTGTTAATTCTAATTAAGAAGTAAAAAAGAGCAAAAAGAAGACCTAATACACCAAAAAAAGAAGCACTAAAAATAAATAATAGTCTAAGTGATCTAAGAGTACTAGTTATTTCTATTTCTGTAAACATAAGACTAGACATAAATGTAAGAGCAATAATAATAATGGTAATAGGAGATACAATACCTGCTGCAACAGCTGCATCCCCTAAAACTAAAGCTCCTAGTATGGAAATAGCACTCCCATAAGCATTAGGAAACCTAAGATCACTTTCTCTTAACATCTCACAAATAAATAGCATAATTAAAACTTCAATAATCGAGGGAAAGGGCACTCCATCATGCTGAATACTAAAACTTACAAGTAACATAGTAGGAATAGTCTCTTGATTATAGTTTACTAAAGCAATATATATAGCAGGTATACTCATTGATAAGAAAAAACAAATAAAACGAATAACTTTTAGAAAATTGATATTCTTACTCTTATGATACTCATCAATACCAGGGTTGATAAAATCAATAAAGAAAGAAGGTAAAATTAAAACAAAAGGAGATGTATCAACCACAATAGCAATTTTCCCCTCTAATAAAGCTTTAGATACAAAATCAGGTCTTTCACTTAATTGATATAAAGGAAAATGAGTTTTATTCTCATCACTTATTAGTTTACCAATAAAACTAGAATCTAATATCCCATCAATATCTATTTTTCTTAAAAGTTCATCAACTTTTTTTACCAACTCATCTTCTGCTATATCACAAAAATATAAAAGTCCCACTTTCGTAAGAGTTTTTCTACCTATAGTATACTCTTTAGTTTTTAATTTACTAGATTTAAGTCGCTTCTTAATTAAACCCATATTTATTTGATAATTTTCTGTAAAAGCATCTTTAGGTCCATTAGGGGATGGTTCACTATCAGGAGTAGGAATTCCTCTATTTATATCTGCTCTAGTCTCAATTCCATATATACTATCTTTATATACCACAATCGTAAAACCACTTGTAATAAAATATTCAACTTCATCAATATTTTTAATCTCTTTAGTATTAGGACTAGGTAAAATACTTGGAAAATCAAACTTTTTAGTCTTAAAACTACTAATATTACTTAAATTTTTTAATATATAATCATTTACTTTATTACTAGAACTTACACTTTCTAAATATAATACATAAATAGTATCTAAAAAAGAAATCTTAATCTTTTTCATAACTAAATCAGGAATATCTATAAACTCATCTTTTATTCTTCTAACAATTCTATTTTCCATATTATCCACCTAAAATTATTATTGGTAAACATGAGTATTTCTATGCAAAAGAAAATATGAAAAAAAGATTGACTTCATGAACGTTTTAGTGTAATATTAAAGAGTACACAAAAGAAGTGGAGTAGTACTCAAGAGGCTGAAGAGGGGTCCCTGCTAAGGATCTAGGTCGGCGAATGCTGGCGCGGAGGTTCAAATCCTCTCTACTCCGCCATTTAAGTAATTAAGCCCATAAGGGTTTTTTTATATGTGTTTAATGATGTTTAGGAGGCACTAAATCTATTCCTCCTCTTGAAAAGGGATTACACTTTAAAATACGTTTAATAATTAAAAACAATCCCTTAAATACCCCATGTATTTCTAATGCTTCTATCGCATAATTACTACAAGTAGGATAATATCTACAACGATTATGAAACTCTCCAGGTATTGCTTGATACATCATAATTAGTTTAATTAAAGCTTTTTTCATAAAAAATCACAAGATTATTGTACCACAAACTAACTAAAAACTCTACGAATTGCACAATTTTTACTTGTTTTTTTATATAATATATAGTAAAATACTATTGGCTTAGAAATTAGCAAATACACATTAGTATTTAGTGATAACCTAGTGCCACGAAGAGTGGTGGTATATCATGTTTAAAGATACTAAGAGGTAATAACGAAAGGATGGATGATTTATGGCCGTTGTTTCTATGAGTTATTTATTAGAAGCAGGTGTTCATTTTGGACATCAAACAAAAAGATGGAATCCAAAGATGAAAGAATACATTTTTGGAGCAAGGGAAGATATTTATATTATTGACCTTGAAAAAACAACCAAATTACTTGAGGAAGCTTATGCTGAACTTAAGAAAATTGCTGATAACGGAGGTACTTTCCTATTTGTTGGAACTAAAAAACAAGCTGGAGAGGCTGCACGTGAAGAAGCAGAACGTAGTAAATCTTACTATGTAACTGAAAGATGGTTAGGAGGAACTCTAACAAACTTTAGAACCATTAGAAGAAGAGTAAAAAGACTTGAAGAAATCGAAAACATGGAGCGTGATGGTAAATTCGAAGTTTTACCTAAAAAAGAAGTTATTGGGCTTAAAAAAGAATACGAAAAATTAAATAAAATTTTATGTGGCATTCGTGAGATGAATAAACTTCCTAATGCTTTAATTATTGTTGATCCTAAAAAGGAGATAAATGCAATTAGAGAAGCAAGAAAACTTAGAATTCCTGTATTTGGTATTGTTGATACTAACTGTGATCCTGATGATGTTGATTTTGTTATACCTGGTAATGATGATGCTGTAAGAAGTGTTAAAGTATTACTTGGAGTTTTAAATAATGCTATATGTGAAGCAAAAAATCTTGAAATGGTTGATTATGTAACTGAAGAAGACAAAAAAGCTCACAAAGAAGTAAAAATGGATGATTTAATTAAAGAAGAAGAGCAAAAAGAAATAGCTAAAGAAGAAGTAGAAGTAAAAACTGAAAAAGAAGAAGAAAATAATTCTTTAGAAGAAGAAAAAAGCATTCAAGATATGACTTTAGCTGAATTAAAAGCTCTTGCTAAAGAACGTGGTATCAAAGGATACAGTTCTATGAAAAAAGATGATTTAATTAGTATATTAAATAAATAAGGAGGATTATATGGAAGTTACTGCTCAAATGGTAAAAGAGCTTCGGGAAAAAACTGGAGCTGGTATGATGGATTGTAAAAAAGCACTAGGAGAATGTAATGGAAATATAGAGGCAAGTATCGATTATTTAAGAGAAAAAGGTATTGCAAAAAGTGCTAAAAAAGAAGCTAGAATAGCTGCTGAGGGTCTTGCTAATATTTATATTAAAGATAATAAAGCAGTTATATTAGAAGTAAATAGTGAAACAGACTTTGTAAGTAAAAACGAAGAATTTACAGATATGATTGATAAAATTGGTTCTTCTATCCTAGAAAGTGATGCCAAGACATTAGAAGAAGCTCTTAAAGTTAAAACAAGCGAAGGAAATATTGAAGACTTAATTATTGCTAAAACAGCTAAGATTGGTGAAAAATTATCTCTTCGTAGAATAGAAGTAGTAGAAAAAAGTGATAGTGAAGTATTTGGCTCATATCTTCATATGGGAGGTAAAATCGCTGTATTATCTCTTTTAAAGGGTGCTAGTGAAGAAGTTGCAAAAGATATTGCCATGCAAGCTGCTGCAATGCATCCAAACTACATCTTTGTAAGTGATATTCCTGAAGATGTTTTAGCAAACGAAAGAAAGATTCAAAAAGAACTTGCTATGTCTGAGGGTAAACCAGCCGATATTGCCGAAAAAATGGTTGAAGGTAGAATCAAGAAATACTATAAAGAAGTATGTCTAGCTGAACAAGCATTTATTAAAGATGGCGATATAAGTGTAGCTGATTATGTAAAGAAAAATAATGGTGAAATTATAAATGTTATTCGTTATGAAGTAGGCGAGGGAATGGAAAAAAGATGTGATAACTTTGCTGAAGAAGTAATGAATCAAGTAAAAGGAAACTAGAAATAGTTTCTTTTTGTATACATTTTCTTAACAGTTTATCTTATTTTTACTTAATTTTAAATAAAGATAATGCTATAATAAGAGTGTGATGAAAGATGAATAAGAAAGTTAAATTTACTCTACAGTGTTTATTATTTGTTGCTATTATTATTGGTTTTGTCTATATAGGAACAAGAGATTTTAAAAAAGAAGTAGTTGTTGATAATGAACGCTTTGATGAAGAGTATACTCATGTTAGTAAAGACAATGTTTTTAAATATGTTAGTGCTGTAGAAGTAGCAGCTAGCATTAAAGATAATGCTATTATTTTTATGGGATATCCTAAAAATGAATGGAGTGGATATTATGCTAATATTTTAAATGAAGCTGCTAAAGATATAGGAATAACAGAAATTATGTATTATGATTTTTATCAAGATAGAGAAAATAAAAATGGCACATATCAAAGTATAGTTCTTAATTTATCAAACTATTTAATTACCTTTGATGATGGTACTCAAAATTTATATGCCCCAACATTAGTAATCATTAAAGATGGTAAAATTATTGCATTTGATTATGAAACGGCTTTTATGAGAGGTAATATTACTCCTGAGGTTTATTGGACAGATTATAAAGTAGGAATTAAATATCAAGAATTTACTTCAATGTTAGAGGAGTATTTAAAGTGAAAAGACTAGGTATAGCATTTCTTATAACGGTTATTTTAGGAGGTATTATATATCTTTTTGTATCTATCTTTAAAGAAGAGGAAAAAAATACAATCAAGGAAGAAATATATTTTGACTTTTCTTATGGTAAAGAAATTACTTTAGATGAATTAGAGCAAGTTGTAAAAAAAGATTTTGCTGTTATTTTAATGGGAAATAAAGAAAATAAAGCAACAAAAACTGTTAGTTTACTACTAAAGAATATCAAAAGTGAAAATAAGGTAAATTATTATTATTTAGAGAAAAAAGATAGTTTTAATAATGAAGAAATATATGAAAATTTTATTTTATCTTACCCAAGTATTAGCAATTATATGAATTTTTCGCCTGTTATTTTAGTATTTAATAATAATTCATTTATCGGTGGTTTACCAGGAGAAGTAAAAGAAAGAAATCTAACTCAATTTTTAGAATATACTCAAGTTTTATAGCTTGTAAAAAAACATTATTTTCAGTATAATTAGTATATATTCATGTTAAGGAGGAATAATTATGGATGAAGCAGAATTAAAATTTATGAAAACAATTGAAAGTTTAGAAAAAAAACTTTTAAATATTAGAGCTGGTAGAGCCAATCCAGCAATGTTAAATGGTATAAATGCTAGTTATTACGGAGTTTTAACTCCAGTTCAATCACTTGCTAATATTACTGTTCCAGAGGCTCGTAGTTTAATGATTAAGCCTTTTGATAAAAGTGCCTTAAAAGAAATAGAACGAGCAATAAACGAAGCAAATATAGGTATTACTCCCGTTAATAATGGGGAAGTTATTATTTTAACTGTGCCTGAATTAACCGAAGAAAAAAGAAGAGAATATGTAAAACAAGCTAAATCTGTTTGTGAAGAAGCAAAGGTAGCTTTAAGAAATATTAGACAAGAAATAAACAATGATATAAAGAAGCAAGAATTACCAGAAGATGAAGAAAAAAAATTATTAAATGACATACAAGAGAGCATAAATGAATATAATAAGAAAATAGATGAAATATTTAAAAACAAAGAAACTGAATTGATGAGGGTTTAATATGAAAAAGGAATTTAAGGAAATTGATAATAAAGATGTTAAAGAAGTAGTATCTTTAACAAAGAAGATTCTAAATTTATTATATATTGTTATGATAGTAGCTATTGTATTATGTGGCACTATTATATTAAAGAACTTAAAATTATGGGATTTTATTATTACTTTTCTTAAAATTTTATCTCCTTTATTCGTTGGTTTTGTTATTGCTTGGCTTTTCAACCCAATTGTAAAGAAATTAAATCAAAAAGGAATACCCAGAATTATGGGCAGTATTTTAGTATATGCTGTTTTTCTTTTATTCATATACATATTCTTAAGAATACTTGTTCCAACGTTATATACCCAAATCAATGATTTAATTGCATCTTTACCATCAATTTTAGATAAATTTAGTAATTTTGCTGATGACTTAATAAATCAAATATCTATTAGTGGTATAGATTTAACTGGTTTTAGAGATAATTTATTTGGTAGTGTAGGTAGTTCTCTTGTCTCATTTACTAATTCACTTCCAACATCACTAATCAGTATATTAGGTAATTTAGCCTCAGGTATAGGTACTATTTTAATTAGTTTAGTAATAGGTTTATATATGCTTTTTGATTTTGATGCTATAGCTAAGCATTTTATCAAATTAGTTCCAAATAAAAATAAATATGAAATCAGTGTTTTAATTACTGACATTGGTAAAGAAGTTAGAAAAACAATTAGTGGCACTTTATTAGTAGCTTTTATGGTTTTTGTTTTTGATACTATTGGTTTTGCTATTATTGGTTTAAATGCACCACTCTTATTTGGACTATTTTGTGGACTTACTGATTTAATTCCCTACATTGGTCCATATATTGGTGGAGCTGCTGCCGTAATTGTAGGATTTAGTCAAGGAACTATTACCGGTGTAGCTGTCTTAATAATATGTGTTGTTGTTCAGCTTCTAGAAAACTATGTTTTACAACCAATTGTAATGAGTAAAACAACCCATTTACATCCTGTAACAATTATGATTGGACTTTTAATATTTGCCCATTATTTTGGGATAATTGGTATGATTATAGCTACCCCATGTATAGCACTTTTAAAAGTTATATTCCGTTTTATTGTCAAGAAATATAATTTATTTAAAGATGATGAAGTATTATTAAAAGAAGTACTCAAAGATGATTAGAGTACTTCTTTTTTTAGTGTTTTGCCACAAATATAATCAGCAGATATATGAAAATAACGAGCAAAAACATATAAATAATCAGCCTTGATACACTCAGGATGTTTCTCATATCTTGCAATCATAGGCAGTGATACCTTTAAGGCTTTACCTAGCTCTTTTTGAGTAATACGGTTAATTCTTCTAAAATATCTTAAACTAAAACGCATATATTTATAATCAATTTCACTTTCACCATAAAAAGTTTTTTCACTAGTAAGATTTAATAGAGTATTAAAAGATACTTTAAAGAAATTGCTAATCGTATTTAAATCATCAATACTCATAGGTCTTTTTTCTTCTTCATATTGCTTATATACACTTAAAGAAACTTGAAGCATCCTAGCGATATCATTTTGTGATAAACACTTAAGTGTTCTTAAGTTGGCAATTAACTTTCCGTTTTGCATAAATTCCTCCTTTCAAGTGGCATAGTATAACAAAGGTGTGTATCGAATTTTGTCGAACCGTGTCACAGTAATAAAATTTCGTGGCCAAATTTAAAAAAAATAAAGGAAATAAAGGGAAAACGGGTAATAAATAGTAGTGAAGGGAGGGAGAATGTTGCCTAAAATAGAAGTAATAAAACAACGTGATTTAAAAGATTGTGGAGCTTGTTGCATAGAGACTATTTTAAAATATTATGGAGGCTATGTCCCACTTGAGAAAATTAGAGATGATACTTGTACAAGTATCAATGGAACAACTGCTTTTCATATAATTAAAGCTTTATGCAATTATGGATTTGATGCTATGGGCGTTAAAGCAAAAAATTTGCAAGATGAAAACATCTACTTACCAGCGATAGCACATGTTACTTTAAAAAACGGACTACAACACTTTGTAGTTATCTATAAACTCACTTCTAAATATGTCTATCTAATGGATCCAGCCCGTGGAAAAGTAAAAGAATCTTTTTCTGCTTTTGAAGAAATATGGGATAAAATTTTAATACTAGCTACCCCCAGTAGTAATATCCTATGTTATACTAAAGAGCTTTCTATTTTCACTCTTTTCGGAAAACTTTTAATGAAAAACAAAATCCTTTTTTCCAAAATTATGCTGACAAACCTTCTTTTTATGATTTTAACAATTTTCGGGAACTTTTACTTTCAAATTGGAGCATCTACAATCCAAGATGGTCAAGATAAAGTCTTTCTAAAAATTATTATGATTTTCTTTTTCACATTATTTGTTTTTAAAGTATTTACTAATTATATTAAAACCTATTACTTGAATTATCTTAACAAAAATTTAGATACGGATTTATTTACTCTTTTTTTAGAGCATATATTTAAACTCCCTTTAAAATTTATTCAAAATCGTACAACAGGAGAAATAGTCTCTAGAATTGATGAATTAAGTGAAACTAAAAACTTATTTTCAGAAATTTTTACTACTTTTATCCTAAATATGATTTTGATTATAGGTGCTGTTATAACCCTGTTTCTAATTAACAGTAAATTGTTTTTTCTTCTTTGTTTTGTTATTTTACTTTATTTAATGGTAGGTATTTTATTTAGCAAGTTAATTTATTCCAAAATACGGGAAAATATTGATGCATCAACTGATTTTAATACAACTCTAATAGAAAATATCGATATGAATAATAGTATTAAAAATTTAAACTTAATAAGGGAATTTATCATTAGAATTGAAAATAAACTTATTATTATGCTGAAAAGCAATTTTTCTTTTATAGGCATTTTAAATGTTATTGAACTCATAAAAAACTTTATCTATGAAATTGGTTTATTTGTCATTACTTCTTTTGGCTTTTATTTGATATATCAAGGTGAGATGGAAGTACTTAGTCTTGTTACTTTTAATAGTATTCTCCTATATTTTTTTAGTCCTGCTAAAGAATTAGTTGATTTAATACCAAAATACAATTATTTAAAAGCCTCTTTTAGTAAACTAAGTGAGTTTTTAGCAACTGAGATAGAAAAAGATTATGGTGGACTTCAAGAATTAAACGAAAACAATATTGAAGCAAGAGATTTAACTTATTCTTATGATTTATATCATAAAATAATAGATAAAGTAAATTTTAAAATAGAAAATAAAGATAAAGTTTTACTAAGTGGACCAAGTGGAAGTGGTAAAAGCACTATATGTAAACTTATTTATCGAAGTTTAGGCTCTTATTCTGGTAGTCTGGAACTAAATAAAACGAGTGAATATGATTATAGTTTAAAAGCAGTCAGAGAAAACATTTTATATGTGAGTCAAAACGAAAAACTATTTACGGGAACAATAAGAGAAAATATTATTTGTTTTAGAGATATTTTAGATGAAGATTTTAAGTTGATTTGTAAAATATGTAAAATTGAAGATATTGTAAGTAAAAGACCTAATCGCTATAACACTTTAATAAATGCTTCACTAAACAATTTAAGTGGAGGAGAAAAACAAAGAATCATCCTAGCAAGAGCATTGCTTAAAAAGGCTAAAATATTGATTTTAGATGAAGCATTAAGTGAAGTAAATATAGATATGGAACAGGAAATATTAAATGATATTATGAGTGTATTTAAAGATGCAACTATCATTTATGTAACACACAAAAAAATTAAAAAGCCATTTACCAAAGTTATTAAACTAGAGGCAACATGTTAGATTTATATCATAATAAAGTTGCTTTCATAAGAAAAGCACCTCATTTAGGTTTTATATTCATTGTATCCATTTTTATAATTGCATCTCTTCTTGTAAAATACGTATATGAAAAACAAGTATACGATACATATAAAACCCAAGGTGTAGTGGTATGTGATTCTACTTGTGTAGTTATTACAGCAATACCTAGTAGTTTAACATTCGAAAAAATAAGTATCAATCAAAATTTTGTTGATTTGCGAGTCATAAAAAGTGAAATCAAAGTAGATGAAGCAAACTACACGACCTACAAAGAGCTCACTTTAGATTCAAAGAGTATGTATCAAAATAATGAAATAGTAGAACTTATTTTTTACTACAATCAAGAAAGAATGATAACCAAAATAAAGAATAAAATGTTTTAAGGAAGATATTTTTTAAAACGAGTTTTTAAAAGAATTAGAGAGGTTAAGATGAAACATTTAGATGACGCTGAATTAGCAAATGTTAGTGGTGGAGGAATATCAACAACAATCATTGGGTGTATTGCTGTAGGAATAGTTTTTTTAGCATCCATTATTTATGGGTATATTCATCCAAATAAATGTGAGGGATAAAATGAAATTACACGATAACGAACTAATAAAAGTCGCAGGAGGAGGACTTAGTTCCCAATTTCTAAATGCATTAGTAAGAGTTGTTCAAGTAGTAATAGAAGTTGGTAAAATGATTGGTTCTTCGCTAAGACGTACCATTACTAAAACATATTGTTAATTAAAAGGGGTTTTAAAAAAAACCCTTTTTTGATATAATAATATAGGTGGTAGCATGAACAAAACAGGTTTTATAGCTATGTATATGGTATATTCTTTGTTTTTAATATTTATTTTAATGATGCTTACAGTTTTACTAATTAGTAATTATAAAGCAAGTTTTTTAAATACTTTAAAAAATGATATTAAAGAAGAGCTAAAAACCCAAAAATTAGCCCAAAATGATGAAATTTTACCAGAAAATACGGAAAATAATGGTATTTGATGCCTAAAAATGTTGCTTATCCTCTTTATTGGTGTTATAATCATTGATAGAAACGAAGGGAGGGATATAAATGACAAAAGTTGTAGTTAAAAATGGAGATGTTGATGGAGCTTTAAGAAAATTTAAAACTAAAGTTGCCCGTAGCGGTGTCCCTTCAGAATTAAAAAAGAGAAAACATTACGAAAAACCAGGCGTTCGTAGAAGAAACGAAAAAAAAGAGCAAATTAAAAATGCTAGAAAACATAATAGAAATTATTAAGGTGACTTAAATGAATAATAAAATTGCAGAAGATTTAAAAAATGCTATGAAAAGTACTGATAAATTTAGATTATCCGTACTTAGAATGCTAAAAAGTGCTTTACAATTAGAAGCAATTAGCAAAAAACATGAACTTAGTGATGATGAAGTACTAAGTGTAATAAAAAAACAAGTGAAGATGCGTAAAGATTCTATTGAAGAATTTAAAAAATATGAAAAGACAGAAGAAGTAACAAAACTAGAACAAGAAATAGTAATATTAAATGAATATTTACCTGAGGAAATGACTGAGGAAGAAATAAATAAAGTAATAGATGAAGTGTTTAATAAACTTAATCCAACTAGTATGAAAGAAATGGGATTAGTAATGAAAGAATTAAATACGAAAATTACTAATGCAGATATGTCACTTGTAAGTAAACTCGTAAAAGAAAGACTAAGTTAGTCTTTTTTCTAAAGTGTGAAAAATAGCTTGACAAAAGCATATAATGTAGATATAATATTAAAGAAATTGAAAAAGGAAAGAGAATTTTATTCCACCTGATGAATAAGTGTTCATAGGTAAAAAGCCATAATAGTTATATTGATGTGTTTTTTAAGGTGGAATATATTTATTCTACCTTTTTAATTATGTGGAGGTGCGTATATATAGCAAGTGTGAATAAAGAGTTGCCAATAAATGAGCAAATCAAAGTAGAGGAGCTAATGGTAATAGGTCCAAATGGCGAACAAATGGGAGTAAAAAAAATAGATGATGCCCTAACTTTATCAAAGTATGCTGGCTTAGATTTAGTTTTGATGAATGATAGTGGTAATTTAGCTGTAGGTAAAATTATGGATTACAATAAATACCGTTATGAACGTCAAAAAAAGTTAAAAGAACAGCAAAAAAAGCAAAGAGAAACTAACAAAGAATTAAAAGAATATCGTTTGTCTACAACAATTG
>CANUCD010000014.1 GCA_947856335.1 uncultured Bacilli bacterium
CAAATCTAACTTGAACTCCTTTATCATGTGTTTGTCTTTCAAATATTAAAAACTCTGCACTACTACTTCTAATCATCATATCTTTTGTCACAAAATCATCTCCTCTCGTCAAAATATTATGGGGTTAACATTGCAATATCAACATCATATCTATAAATAGTAATATTAGTCTACATCTTAAATTTAAATTATATTATTGCTCATCTATATATTCACATCTTTTATATGTTATTAAATGGTATAATTCACTTTAAAATTTTTACTAATTTTCCCTAATGTTACTACTTTTGACAAATAAATATAAAATAATTCTTTTTATGTTTAAATCTTATTGTTTCTAACTCTTCTAATTTAATAATTTTAAATATACTTAAATATTCCTTTAAATCTTCTTCATCAAATAATCTAACATATTTATTACCATTAAGCCAATAATGATATTCTACCTCAATCATTTTATTCTTTAAATAATTATACTCTCTAATACTATTAACACTACCAATAAACATACCTTTAGGTTTTAAAATCCTTTTAACTTCTTTCATCAAATTCTTAGTATCTCTATCACTAAAATAATGTATAGATAAATTAGCAAAAACTAAATCAAACTCATTATCATCAAACGGTAAATCATCTCTCATATCAATTTTCTTAATATTATGATTAAACGTTTTAACTTTTGATAAAGCAATATCAGAAATATCAGCTGATGTTACATCATAATCCCATTCTATCAATTTCTTTGTATATTGTCCTATTCCACAGCCTAAATCTAAACATTTTCCCCCATTAAAATATTGCTTATAACTTTCTATCCAAAAATCTTCTTCAATTATCTTATCTAAGTTGTTTTTCCAATATTCATCACTTATAAAATAATCAGACTTATACTTCATATAACATTTCTTTAGTTTTCTAAACTTACCCTCCTAAACAATTATAGCAAAATAAAAAAAGAAAGAAAAGACTATTTAACTTTTCCTATCTTACTAAATGGAAACATAACAAAATCAGTTGTTCCAAGTATTTCCTTTTTAGATATTGGTCCAAAAGACCTACTATCAAGAGAAATAATCCTATTATCTCCTAGCAAAAAATACTCATCACTTCCAAGAGTTATAGCATCTATATTATAAGTAATACCATAACCAAAATCTTCATCTAATATTTCTCCGTTAATATATATTTTATTATCTTTTATTTCAATAGTTTCTCCTGGTAAAGCAATAACTCGTTTAATAAAATTATTATCTTTTTCTTCTATCTTAGCAACCACTATATCAAATCTATCAATATGCCCTAATTTATTTAAAAGCATAATTTCATCCCCCTCTAAAGTAGGATGCATACTATTACCATCTACTTTAATAGGAGTTACAATAAATGTTCTAATAAATACTACTACAACAATTATGATTATATAAGGTATTAAACTCTGAATAAACTTCATAAGAACCTCCTAAACATAAATTATAGTAACACTTTTTATTTATTTATTCAATCTTTTTTAAAAGAAAAAGCTCATCTATTGATGAACTACTCTCCTTTAATACTATCGTTTCTTTCTTTAACACGATATTCTTTACGCATTCCTTTAATAAAGTTAAGTTTTGCTCTTCTAACTAAACCTTTTCTTACTACTACAATCTTATCAATTGTAGGAGCATTCACTGGGAATATTCTAGTAACACCAATCCCTCCAGATTTCTTTCTTACTGAAAAAGTCTCAGATACTCCACTACCTTTTCTAGCTACTACTAAACCTTCAAAAGCTTGGATACGTTCTTTTTTACCTTCCTTAACCCATACATCAACACGTACTGTGTCTCCAACACGAAACGCAGGAATATCTTTTCTCATATGACGTTCATTGATTTTATCAACTAAATTAGCCATATTTTCACATCCTTTCTATATTTATTAACCTATAATCATATCTTGCAGCGGATTATATTTTCTTGGGTCTTAAACATTATAGCATAAATATCTAAAAAATACAAACTATTTTATTCGCCCCTCATATTTAGGTAGAAAATGATATTCTCCTAAAGGAGCACACACTGGATAATCTTGATCTATCAAGGAAATATAATCTTCTAAATTAAGCATTCCATTTTCCACTAAAAATACCATTTTCTCTTTTTGAAATTCTTTTTTAGTTATAATCTCTAAAGTATTTTCTCTAATAAAATGAGCAAACAAAACTTTACTAGAAAATGGTAATACAAGTCTTTCAAGATAAGAAAAGCCATTTTCATCTTCTATCTTTTCTAGTTCAATCACTCCACATAAAAGCTTCCCTTTATTATGCATAGTATGATCTGCTTCATAACCAATTATTACATAATAATTTTTATCATTATCAAAGAAAGAGAACTTAGAATCTAAGACAAGAAGAAGATTTTGTTCAGGAATATACAATCTTTCTATTAAAGATACTTCTTCCATTGAACAAGCCATTTTATTCATATTTAATCCTCTTTAATTAACACTTTTTAAAGTAACTTCATAAGCACCATTAGGGCTTTCAACCGAAACTACCTCTCCTGCTTTATGACCAATTACAGCTTTACCTATTGGTGACTCATTAGAAATCTTATTATTAAATGGATCAGCTTCAAGTGAACCAACAATTTTATATTCCTCATCATCACCAGGTTCATATTCAATAACAATTGTTGAACCTACATTAGCAATATGTTTATCTTTATTATCGATAATCTCACAGTGCTCTAACTTATACTCAAGTTCCTTAATACGACTCTCTAATTGAGCTTGTTCATTTCTAGCTGCATCATAATCAGCATTTTCAGATAAATCTCCTAAAGAACGAGCATATTTTAAAGCATTGATAACTTCTGGTCTTTTATTTAACTTCAAATCATTTAATTCTTGTTCTAACTCTAAGTACCCCTCAGGAGTTAAAACCACCGTGTTTTCTTTTTTCATTTATTTCACCTCAAAATATTTTTTCTTTTTTACATCTACAAAAGAATACTACAAATAATTGTTTTTGTCAAATACTTTTAAACGCATCATACAAAATTTAGAAACACCCTGAACTTTCAAGTAAACATGCATTCCAGGATGTCTTGCTATTTCTAGTTTATTTTTATATTCATCATATATATTATCAATTTTTACCGTTTTAGGTTCCATATTAGGTCCAAAAAATTCTACAACATCCCCAACTTTAAAATAATTTCTTTCTTCAACTAAAATCTCACCATTACCCTCTTCTAAAACTACCCCCAAAAAGTCTTGATTAGATACTTCTTCTCTTCCTAAATAATATTGTTCTTCATCAGTAGGCATTTTATGAAAGAATTGAGGAACAGACTCACGATTAGCACAACGATTGATAATAAGATTAGAATATACTATGTCTTTAACATCTAAAGTATGACTCATAATCTTATCTAACAATCTACGATATTCATATACAACAGTCGCAATATAATATATAGAACGCATTCTTCCCTCTATTTTAAAAGAATTAACACCTATGTCAATCATCTCTTCTAGAAAGGTAGACATATTTAAATCTTTAGGAGTCATACTAAAAATTTCTTCTTCATCACTAATTTTAAACATCCATCTACATATTTGTGCACATCCCCCCCGATTAGAATCTCTATTAGTCATCACATTAGATAAAACACATTTACCACTAAAACTAGTACACATTGCTCCACTAATAAAACATTCAATATCAAGCCCAGTTTTTACCTTTATATCCTTAATATCTTCCTTAGAAGCTTCTCTTGCTAATACAACTCTTTTTACCCCTAAATTTTTATAAAACAAAGCCGAAGCATAATTAAGTGTACTAGCTTGTGTAGACAAATGAATTTCTAGGGGAATATTATTATCAGTAATCGTTTTAATAACTGCAATATCACTTACAATAACTGCATCTACCCTCATTTGAGATAACGATTTTAAATACTCTTTTAAATGTTCTAAATCTTTATTATGAAAAACAATATTAACAGTTACATATACTTTTTTATGTAACTTATGAGCAAATATGACTGCTTCCTCAAGTTCTTTTTGACTAAAATTTATTGCATTTGCTCTTAATGAATATTCATAACCACCTATATATACAGCATCAGCTCCATATAATAAAGCAATTTTAAGTCTCTCTAAATTCCCCGCAGGAGCAAGTAATTCTATCATATATTTCTCTCCTTTACTCTTACGATTGTTTCTTCTTCACTCAAATAACGATATGGATATAACTCATCTAGTTTACTATCTTGCCTTAATATTTTAATTACTTCTTCATCAGTAAAAAACAATGTATTGATTAAATATCCTTTCATAGTATTTTTATACTTTCTAAGTCCATTATATGCTTCACCTGTATATATAACTGTTCCATATTCATTTTCAATAATTCTAAAATTTTTACCTAAATCATTAGTAATAATATTTTTTCTAGAAGCATTTAACTTAAAATGATGATTATAATTTGTAATTAACAGTCTTCTTGAATACATTATACTAATATAGCCAAAACCATAAACAATACATCTACTTTTTGTCTTCTTAAGTATTTCTTCTGTTTCTTTTCTAGTAATATCTGTACTAATAACTACACTATCTACTTCATCTAAAAAGCTTTGAATACTTAAATAATTACAATTAAAATGATTTAAAAACAAAATAGTCTCTATTTTTTTCTTCATCTTTTTTAAAAGATATAAAACACCTAAATCATCAAACATAATTCCCTTAATATTACTTGGTAAATTAGCAAGTATTTCTTCTAACTGTAAAATACTATTATGATCAAGTATTCTATTTATAAATAAATAAGCATTGCGACAAGTAATTTCCTCTAATTTAAATGTCGTAGGATACCCAACAGAAAAACCCTCTAAAGGAAAAAGGAAAGTAATATTACTTTCTTTTAATTTTTCACTTAAAGTTTTAGTTGTTACAATTACATAATAATTATTTTCCATCTTTTTTTACACTCACAGACAAACCGTCGCCAACATCATAGAAATTTGTATCAAATTCTTCATTTGTTTGTAAAAATTCAATATAACTCTCTATTTTCTCAACTAAACCTCTTAAATTTTTAGATTCAATTTCTTTTGATTTTCCTACATGACCATGAAACTTTAAATTATCTGTAATAATTACTCCACCATCATTTAAAAAATATTTAAACTTTTCAAAAAACTTTGTATATTGTCCTTTAGCAGCATCAATAAATATCATATCATATTTAACACCAGTTAAATTTACATCTAAAGCATCTTGAAAAACAACATTGATTTTCTTTTCAAACCCACATTTTTTTACATTCTTTAAACATTCCATATATCTAGACTCGTCTCTTTCAATAGTTGTTACAGTTACTTCTTGAGAGGCACTAGCCATTAAAATAGTAGAATATCCAATTGCACTACCAATTTCTAAAATCGTTTTTATATTATTCTTCTTAATATATTTCATAATAAATGCAATTGAATCTTTCTCAATTATTGGAATGTTTTTAAGGGAGGCATATTCCTCCATTTCCAGTATAAGCTCTTTCATCATTCACCTCTTAATTTAATTATATTCATACCACAAACCACTCGCTTGTAGTTCTGCTACCTTTTTAGCATGCTCAGCATAAGTTTTCATAAAATAAGTATCTTTATTCTTATCAGCTACAAAATAATAATAATCATGCTCTTCAGGATTTATAACTGCCTTAATAGATTCTTCACTAGGAGAACAAATTGGTCCTACAGGTAGTTTCCCAGCCATAGCAGCCGGACGCGTATTATAAGCATTGATATCATTTATTTCACTTAAATATAAATCACGATCACTAAAATCAATCTTAGCAGCATAATAAGTAGTAGCATCACTTCCTAAACTCATATTAGCTTTTAGGCGATTATAAAAAACACCTGCTACTCCTGCCCTATCATCACTTGATGAACCCTCAACTTCTACAATACTTGCTAAAGTTAAAAGCTCATGAATGCTATACTCACTTTTTTCTATTTCATCTTTATAATTAGATAAAACCATATCCATTCCATCTAACATTTTAGCAACCATCTCTTTTATATTACTACCATTATAAAACTCATAAGTACTAGCAAATAAATACCCCTCAAGTGGATAATATATTTCTTCGTTTAAAATATCTTCTGTAATAAACCAGTATTCACGAGTAAGTTCTTGTAAATACTCTTTATCACTTAAAGTATTTATAACCTCATCTTCATCTATACCTAATTTATCAGCTATTAAAGATGCATAATAAGGAAATCTTTTACCCTCAACAAATGTCATACTAAATGTATTTTCTTCTTGTTTAATATTACCTGTATGAAATTTATTTAATATTTCTTTTAAACTCATAGATTCGCTAAGTTCATATTCTCCAGCTTGTAAATTCATATTGCGATGTAAGAAAACATAAATATAAGCAGAAATCTTACTTTTAATGAGTCCCTTTTCATCTAAAGAATCAATTATATCTGTCTTACTTTCACCAGTATTAACAGTAAATAATATTGTTTTATTATCTTTAGAAACAGCAGTTAAGCCCAAAAAGTATAAAGCTATTAGTAAAATAATAACAACTAATATAGCACTTAAAATAATAATTAACTTCTTTTTTTTCATAATATCACTACTCTGTTGCCTCTTCAATACTAGATAATAAATGTTCAATAACATTCCATTCTGCATCAGTTTCAATATCACTCAAAACTAAATTTTCACCATTTTTATCATAAGTAGCTGCATATGTAATAACATTACCATCACAATCCAAAGTATTATCAGTAAAAACAATATAACTTTTCTTTGTCTCATCAGTTTCAAAAGTAAATAATATTTCATATTCTTTAGTATTCCCATTTTGGTCAGTTACGGTAAAGTAACGGTTTTTTGCTTCATTCATAATTTTCCTCCATTTTCATAAAAGTTTCTAAAATTAAGACAGCCGCCACCCCATCAATGACATTTTTCCTCTTTTTACGACTTAAATCGGCTTCTAATAAAATATTTTCAGCTTCTTTTGAAGTAAGTCTTTCATCTACTAAACAAACAGGAATATTTGTTTTTTCTTCTAACATTTTTTTAAAATTCTTACTTCTCGTACTTGCGAAACCTAAAGTTCCATCCATATTTTTAGGAAGACCTAAAGCTATTTTATAAACTTGATATTCATCTATAATTTGTATAAGCTCTTTTAAAGCAGATTGATAATCTTCAAAAGGAAAACGAATAACTTTAAGTGGTCTTGCAAGCTTACTTGATGTATTACAAATTGCTACCCCTAAAGTTTTAGTTCCTAAATCTAGACCCAAATAATTCATAGAATCACCCACAAGTACGTATAATATTCTAGCAGATTTTAAAGAAAAAAACAACCCAAGACATTATTTTTGGCAAGAACCACGCCAAATAATCTTTGTTTCGCCATTTTCATCTAAATCATATTGATAACATATGCTTGCATCTTCATTACAAATAGCTTCTTGGCAATATTCTTCATTATATAAACTATTTTGGGGTCTTAGTATTATTAAAATAACTATTTCTAATAAAGCTAAAACAAATATAACCATTAAAAAAACTTTTAAAGATATTTCTTTTTGCATACTACCACCACCATATTCTAAAAATAATAAAGATAAATAAAAGAATACAAATACCAAAAAATAATGCTTCATATAATTTTAATGTTTTTCTTTTCTTCACTTTTTTCATAACATCCCTCATCATCAAATTGTATCATAATTTCCTCTAAATTTCTACCTATACTAACTTTTTATCAAAAGAAAACTTTATCATTAAGATAAAGTTAAATTTATTTTTTATATTTAATAGCAGCTTGTGCTGCAGCAAGTCTTGCAATTGGTACACGGTATGGACTACATGATACATAATCAAGTCCTACACTCTCACAAAACTCGATACTTGATGGATCTCCTCCATGTTCACCACATATTCCCATATGAATATCAGGTCTTGTTTTTCTACCCTTTTGGGCTGCTATTTGAATAAGTTGTCCTACACCTTTAGTATCTAATCTAGCAAATGGATCTGATTCAAATATTTGTTTATCATAATAATCATTTAAGAACTTAGATGCATCATCTCTTGAGAATCCATAAGTCATTTGTGTTAAATCATTTGTTCCAAATGAGAAAAACTGAGCATATAAAGCAATTTCATCAGCCGTTAAAGCTGCTCTTGGTATTTCAATCATTGTACCTACTTTATAAGTTATATTACTATTAGCTTCACTAATAAGTTTATCTGATACGCTAACAATAATATCTCTAACAAATTTAAGTTCTTTTTCATCTCCTACAAGTGGAATCATAATTTCAGGAGTTACATTTATTCCTTCTTTCTCAACGTTTATTGCCGCCTCTATAATTGCTCTTGCTTGCATTTTTGCAATTTCTGGATAAGTTATAGCTAAACGACAACCTCTATGTCCCATCATTGGATTAAATTCTTTTAATGATTCTACTCTTTTCTTTAAAGCTTCAAAACTCATACCAAGTGCTTTAGCTAGTGGTTTTATCTCTTCATCTGTATGTGGTAAAAATTCATGAAGAGGTGGATCTAATAAACGAATTGTAACACTATATGGAGCCATTGCTTTAAATAATTCTTCAAAATCTCCTCTTTGATATGGAATAATATCTTCTAAAGCTTTTTCTCTTTGTTCTAGAGTTTCTGCTGTAATCATTTTACGGAAATTAAAGATTCTATCTTCTTCAAAGAACATATGCTCAGTTCGACAAAGACCAATTCCCTCAGCACCAAAAACACGAGCTTGTTTTGCATCCTTTGGAGTATCAGCATTTGTTCTTACTTTCATTCTTCTTACTTCATCAGCCCATTTCATGAATACTTCAAAATCTCCACTAATACTAGCTTCTTCACTTTTAATAATTCCCTCATAAACTTTACCAGTAGATCCATCTAAACTTATTTCATCTCCCTCATGGTAAACTTTTCCGTCTTTAGTCGTTAAAGTTTTAGCACTCTCATTAACTTCTAATTCACCACAACCAGATACACAACATCTACCCATTCCACGTGCTACAACTGCTGCATGACTAGTCATACCACCACGAATAGTTAAAATGCCCTCAGCATGATTCATTCCCTCTATATCCTCTGGTGAAGTTTCAAGACGAACAAGAATTGTTTTTTCACCATCTAAAGCATGTTTAGTAACATCTTGTGCCGTAAAATAAATTTTACCAGCTCCTGCCCCAGGAGATGCTGCAAGACCAGTTGCTATAACTTTTCCTTTCTTTAGTGCTTCTATATTAAAAGCTGGATGAAGTAAACTATCAAGTTGTTTAGGCTCAACTTTTAAAAGTGCTTCTTCCTTAGTAATTAAGCCCTCATTAACCATATCAACTGCAACTTTAAGGGCAGCTGTAGCAGTTCTCTTACCATTTCTTGTTTGAAGCATAAACAAATGTCCATCTTCAATAGTAAACTCCATATCTTGCATATCTTTATAATGATTCTCTAAAGTTTTAGCAATTTTAGCAAATTCTTTATATACTTCTGGCATAGTAGTCTCAAGTTTACTAATAGGCTCTGGGGTACGAATACCTGCAACTACATCTTCTCCTTGAGCGTTAATTAAATATTCACCATAAAGTTTAGCTTCCCCTGTTGCAGGATTTCTTGTAAATGCAACACCTGTTCCAGATGATTCACCACGATTACCATAAACCATTTCTTGAACATTTACTGCTGTTCCCCAACTTGATGGAATATCATTCATTCTTCTATAATAAATAGCTCTCTCATTATTCCAACTTCTAAATACAGCTGTTACAGCCTCAATAAGTTGAACCCTAGGATCTTGAGGAAAATCTTCATGAGCAATTTCTTTATAAATTCTTTTAAATTCATTTGTTACTTCTACCATATCAAGAGCAGTTAAATCCGTATCAAATTTAGCACCTTTTTCTTTCTTAATTTCATCTAAACGACGTTCAAAACTTGATTTTGGATAACCTTTAACTACATCAGCAAACATTTGAATAAATCTACGATAAGAGTCATATACAAATCTTTTATTACCAGTAACAAGTGTAAATCCCTCTGCTACATCATCATTCATTCCTAGATTTAACACAGTATCCATCATACCTGGCATACTTGCTCTTGCTCCACTTCTTACACTTACTAAAAGAGGATTTTTCTTATCACCCAAAGTTTTACCAGTTATTTTCTCTAACTCTTCTAACTTATCATAAATTTCTTTTTTAATATCCTCATCAATCACTTCATGATCTTGATAATACTTATTACAAGCTTCTGTTGTAACAGTAAATCCTCGTGGTACTGGAAGTCCTAAACCAGTCATTTCTGCTAAATTAGCACCTTTCCCACCTAATAATTCTTTCATGTCCTTATTACCTTCAGAAAAAAGGTAAACATATTTTTTCTCCATATTGCCTCCTTAAAATTATGGTACAGCCCCATTATAACAAAGAACAAGTAAAACTACAATGAAAAGCCTAAAAATTGACAAAAAATGGACAAAAAAACTCATTTTTACATGAGTTATAAATTACTAATACTAGCTCTTTTATATTCTTCACATAATTTATCTAGATCAGCAATGAAACTATCAACTTCACTTTTACTAGCAATTCTAGCCCCACTAGCATATTTATGTCCCCCACCATTATATTTGCTAGCAACTTGATTTACAATAGGACCATGCGAACGAATACTTACCTTATAAACACCATTTTTTGTATCTTCGGTAATAAAAGTCCATACTATTACTTCTCTTATATAATTAAAACTATTGATAAGATTGGCTGGAGTAGCTAAATCAACACGATATTCTTTTATAATATCACTTGGAATAATTAAATAACCTAAACCATTTTCTGTTACTTTCATGTTTTCAGCAATATATCCCTGAAATCTTACTTCATCTAAATTACGATCATATAAATAATTATATAAAGAAGTAAAATCTATTTTACTTTTCTTAATAAGTTCATGAACTACTAAAAAAGTCTTATTAGTTGTATAGGGAAGCAAAAAGCGATCACTATCTGATACAATTCCAAGATAAAGATTGCCTGCTATTTTAGTATCCATCTTAAGTGGTGTTTTTAAAAGAAGCTCTGCTATCATTTGACAAGTAGAACAACTCTCCTCATCAGTCCAATCAACACTACCTTTAATATCTTCTGCAGGATGATGATCTATTTTAAGTATTTCTTTATAATTTAAATTTTCTATTCCATCAACACGACTAATATTAGGTACATCAAGTACAATTAAAAGAGCTCCCATATATTCTTCAACATCTATTTTATCTAAAATACCATAACTCTTAAATTTAGAAACACCAAGCCCAATGGCAACCACCTTTTTATCTGGAAAAGTAAGACGGATAGAATCTCTAAGGGCAATAGTAGAAGCTATTGCATCAGGATCTGGACCGATATGCCTTGCAATTACTATTTTATCATATTCCCTAATTTTTTTATAAACTTTTTTTTCAATACTATTATTCATGGGAAATACCCCCTAACGAATAAGATTATAGGTATCAAGTGCTATCATAAGTTCTTCATTAGTTGGTATAACATAAACCATAATTTTAGAATCATCAGTACTAATCTTTCTTAACTCACCTCTAAAATTATTTAATTCATCATCTATTTTTACTCCAAGAGAATGAATCTTATCAATAATCATCTTACGCATTTGAATACCATTTTCCCCAACACCTGCAGTAAAGACAATTACATCTGCACCATCTAATAAATTATTATACATAGCAATATAATTAGCAATCTTTTGAGCATATATATGATTAGCTAAAATACATCTTTCATTTCCATTACTAGCTTCTTTTTCTACATCTCTTGAATCACTACTAATACCACTTACTCCAAGTAAACCACTTTTTTTATTAAGCATATCAACGATTTCTTCAGCACTTTTACCTAGTTTTTTCATAATAAATGGAATAATACTAGGATCGATATCTCCACTACGAGTTCCCATCATTATCCCAGCAAGTGGTGTAAATCCCATAGTTGTATCAACAACTTTACCACTATCTATAGCACAAATAGACCCACCATTACCAATATGACAACTAATAACTTTGGTATTATGTCCAAATAATTCTTCTGTCTTCTTCCATATATATTTGTGACTTGTACCATGAAAACCATACTTCCTAATTCCATATTCTTTATACCACTCATATGGTACTGGATATAAATAAGATTCTTCATCCATTGTTTGATGAAAAGCCGTATCAAATACACCAACATTCGTTACATTTGGAAGCGCTTCAATAAAAGATGTTGCTCCCATTAAATTAGCAGGATTATGAAGAGGTCCTAATTCATTATATTTAGATATTTCTTTAATAATATCTTTTGTTAAAATGGTAGGTTCACTAAACTCTTGAGCTCCATGTAAAATACGATGTCCTACTCCCTCAATTTCATCTAAAGAATCAATAATACCTAAAGATACTAACTCTTCCATTAGTCTAGATACTGCTACTTTATGATCAGGCAAATTAAATTTAACTTCTTTTTTACTACCATTATATTTAATAGTATAAAGACTATCCTCTAACCCTATCTTTTCAAATAAACCACTTGCAAGTACGGTTTGTTCTGGCATTTCAAATAAAGAAAACTTTAATGATGAACTACCAGCATTTACTGTTAATATTTTCATAAAATCTCTCCTTTGTACTTACATTATACACAAAAAAAGAAGATATTTCTATCCCTTTTTAATGTATTCTTTTAATTTACTAAAATAATACGTAAATATCTATATTCTTCCAAAACTTTCATCATCTTCAATTAAAAATGGTAACTTAAAGATTTCCTTATTTTTTTCCTTATATAACTCATATAACATTATAAGTAGAAGAATATAAGCATCTGTCTCCAAATTATTTTCTTTTCTCTCTTTAATGATTGGCAATATAGATTCTCTTATCTTCAAAATAGGAGCGTCTTTAACATCTCGTGCAAATTTATAAATATATAAAATACTTTGAGTTGCAACTAATCCTTGAGCTAACTTATCAATCGGAGCTTCTTTTACAAATAAAGCAAATTCATAAATATACTCAGGATCATGAATATCAATAATTTCTTGAGAGAGTCTATCTATTGATGCTTCCTTAACATCACGGGCAAATTTATAAATATATTCAGCATTACGTGTTGCAATAATTTCTTGAGAGAGTCTATCTATTGGTGCTCCTGTAACATCACGGGCAAAGCGATAAATATATTCAAGATTATGAATATCAATAATTGCTTGAGTAAGCTTATCAATCGGAGCATTTTTAACAAAGCGTGCAAAATAAAGAATATATTCGACATTATGTGTTGCAATAATTTCTTGAGAGAGTCTATCTATTGGTGCCCCCTTAACATCACAAGCAAAATAATAAATATATTGAATATCATGAATATCTATAATCGCTTGAGCAAGTTTATCTATCGGAGCATTTTTAACAAAGCGTGCAAAATAAAGAATATACTTAGCATTATGAATATCAATAATTGCTTGAGTAAGCTTATCAATCGGAGCATTTTTAACAAAGCGTGCAAAATAAAGAATATATTCAAGATTTTGTGATGTAATAATTTCTTGAGAGAGCTTATCTATTGGTGCTTCCTTAACATCAAGTGCAAACTTATAAATATATTCGGCATTATGTGTTGCAATAACTCCTTGAGAGAGCTTATCTATTGGAACATTCTTAATGCCACTTGCAAAATAATAAATATACTTAGCATCATGAGTATCAATAATTGCTTGAGCAAGTTTATCTATTGGAGCACCCTTAATATCATGAGCAAAGCGATAAATATATTCGGCATTTTTGGTAATAATCATTTTTTGAGCAAGTATATCAATTGGAGCTCCTTTTACCTCTTTAGCAAAACAATAAATATGCTGAGCATTAAAATTTGTAGCAACTATTCCTTGAGATAGTTTATCTATTGGTGCTCCTTTAACATTTCTGGCAAATTCACATATTTTTTCAGCATCTTGAGTATCAATAATTTCTTGAGCAAGTTCATTTATTGATACTCTCTTTCCTTTTTGCTTAAGTGCACAAATATAATTAGTATAATCCACTCCTGTAGCCTCAAACAATTCTTTTAAAGATTTTTTTAACAAAAAACTATCTAACCCAATCAAATTATTTAAACGTTCTTTAAAATCTTCATTCATTTTTACACTTCTTCTTTCTTAATTCATTATTATAAGAAAAAATACCGTAAAAGTAAAGAAAATTAAAGCTCAATAAACATAATATTTTTATAAAATTTCCCAATGAGCAGTAAGAGTAATATCATCATAAATGGGTTTTGTAAAATCAAATTCTTCATTATCTAAATACCACCCAATAAAAATATATCCATCCCTAATAGGTTCTTTTGGCATTTTTACCATACTTCCC
>CANUCD010000015.1 GCA_947856335.1 uncultured Bacilli bacterium
ACACTTTGTTTACAAAAGAGATAGAGTTTTTATTTATTTTCTTTTCTTTCAATTTCTTTATAAACTAAATAATCTTCTATTTTTCCCGATTTTTGAAATATCTTCCAAGCTTCTTTCTTATTCATAATATCTACCTTTCTACTATCATTATGAGATATTATAAATATTTTTATTCACTAAAAATCCAAAAATCCTAAATCTTTAATATATCGTTCTTTATCTTTCCAATTTTTGATTGTTTTAACATATAATTCTAAATATACTTTTTTCCCTAACATAGATTCTAATTCTTGTCTTGCTTTTGTTCCTACTTCTTTTAGTCTTTCTCCCTTTTTACCAATAATTATTTTCTTAATACTATCTCTATCAACAATAATATCAACATGTACACTTATAATATCCTTTTTTTCTTCATAAAAACTAGTATGGCAAGTAAGACTATGAGGTATTTCCTCTAATGTAACATCAAATAGTTTTTCTCTTACAATTTCACTAATCATAAAATATTTACTATTACTTGTTTTCATTCCATCAGGGAAATATTTGACATCATCTTTTAAATATTTTTTAATTACTTCAATTAGTCTTGATACATTATCTTTTGTTAATGCTGATACTGGTACAATCTCAGCGAATGGATATAAATCTTTATATAAAGCAATATGATATAAAATTTCTTCATCTGTTATTTTATCAATCTTATTTAAAACTAGAATAACAGGGGCATTTGTTTTTTTTAAAACATCCATTATAAACTTATCGCCTTTACCGAGACCTGTACTAGCATCTACAATAAATAAAAGACAATCTATATCTTTTACTAAAGACATGGCTTGTTTATTCGTAATTTTACCTAGTTTATTTATAGGTCTTATAATACCAGGAGTATCCATAAATACAATTTGATAATTATCTTCATTATAAATACCTTGAATAATATTACGGGTAGTACCAGCAACTTTAGATGTTATAGCTACTTTTTCATTGATTAAAGTATTTAAAAGGGTAGATTTTCCAACATTTGGTCTACCAATCAAACTAACAAAACCACTCCTCATAAAACCTCCTAAAACAATTTATCAAATAATTCTAAAAAATATGGTCCAAAGACAAATAAACTAATTACAACTGAGACAATAGACATCACAAAACTAGCTGCTGAACCACAATCTTTTGCTATTTTAGCTAGAGGATGTATTTTAGTTGTTGTTAAATCGACTGCTGCTTCTATGGCTGTATTTATTAGCTCTAAAGCTAATATTATTCCTAGGGCAATAAAAATAATTGCCCATTCTGATAATTTAATTTGAAAAACAATTCCTAGTATTACTGCTAGTAAAACAGCAAAGCCATGTATCCATAAACTTTGTTCATAGCGATATGCATAAAATAAACCGTCTAATGAATACTTAATGCTTTTTATAAATCGCATTGGTCCATATACTTTTACTTTTTCTCTTTCAAAATCTTTATCTTGTTGTTCCTGCTTCATTTAATATCAACTCCTGTAATCCAAACATTTCTTTTTCACTTTCTTTATCCGAATGATCATATCCTAACAAGTGAAGTAAACCGTGTACAGTAAGAAAACTTAGTTCTCTTTTTATGCTATGTTCATATATTTGGGCTTGTTCTAACATTTTTTCAATACATATATATATATCTCCTAAAATACGTATATTACTATTTATATTATCTTTTACATCTTCAAAAGCAAAGGATATTACATCAGTTACAGCATCTACTTTACGATATTTTTTATTTATTTTCTTAATTTCTTTAGCACTTACAAATATAACTGAAAAATAAGCATTTTCTACTTTTTCATGTTCTAGTACTCTTTTTATAATATCATCTAAATAAGAATAGTCAAAAGAAACATGGACTAAATCGGTTATTTCATAAGTATTTTTCATATAACAAAAACTCCCTTTCGACTAAGTAAATATAATACCATAATTAGTAAGATAATGAAACATAAAATATTATAAATAATATCTTTTTTGAATATTCCTGGTAAATACTTTTTGATAGCATTTAAAGCTACATAGATTAAAAAACCAATAATAGCTCCTAATGAGTTTAATATAATATCATCGACATCAAAGCTTCTACCAATACATAATTGAACAAATTCAACTGTGGCTGAGGAAATAACACTTACTACTAATATAGGAAGTATTCTTTTGGGTTTAATATATGTTGATATTAAGTAACCAAAAGGAATAAATATAACAATATTACCTACTACATTCATTAAAAATGCTTCACTACCTATATCATAACGAAATATTTCTGTAAAAGGAACTAGATTATATCCCCTAACTTTATTTAGTTCTGTTTCTGTTAAGAGTTCAAATAAAAGTAAAACATAAACAATAAATAACAGATTAGAAAACTCTTTATAAAAAATAAAACGTTCATTACTACTTCTTAAAGCTGCTACTCTTACAACTGCAAAAACTACTAAGAAAATAACTAACATTGGCCAAATATTATCAATAGATTTTGTTAATATATCCATAATTTTTTGTATCATATTACCACTCCTAGCGTTATGTATGAAATTCTTTTACCCCTATTTGTTCTTTTACTGCCATAAATAACTCTATATATAGTTTATTATTTTTTATTTCTTTTTGCAAGACTTTTTCCGAAATAATCTCTTCAAATTCATGATTATTTAATTTCACTTTATCTTCTATTAGAGAAATGGCTTTTTTAGTAATCTCATCTTCTTTATAAGTAATGGTATTTTTTTTAATTTCATATTCTTTTTGTAAGTAAAATGAATACCCAAATATATTAAATAACTTTTTATTTTCGACTCTTTTATCATTTTTTATTCTACTTTTTAAAAGAACTGTTTTTTGGTTGTTTTTTTCAATCATAAAATTATAACGCATTTTACCAGTGTCATGACTTATTTGTTCTGTTAGAGGCAGTTCAGCTTTAATTTGATACCAAACCTCAGCATATACCTCACCACTTGCACAAGTACTTTTTTTTACTTCATCATTTAAAGTTATATCACCACTAATTAAAATATCTCCCTTTTTTACGACATCTTGTATGTTTACCAAGGATACTCCTTTTTTGGTACTAATCATCATAATAACACCAGATTTATTTGCAACGATATGACAAGGTGATGATGTTGTTTCTTCTTCTTTGATAATTCTTTTTTCAATACGTACTTGTAAAATCATTCCCTCAACATTTATTTCTAACCACTCTATTTTATCTTTATATTCATCTTTAATTTCTTCTATTATTTTTTCATATTCTTGATAGCTTTTCTTAAAACTAAGACGTTTTATTCCCTTTTCTTCTAGAGCAGATAAAACTATAGAGCGAATAGTACTATCTTCATCTATTACTTCGATTTTTACGATAATATTTGATAATATAAAGAAAATTAGTATAGCAAAAATACATCCTACTAAAAAAAGACTATGTTTTTTAATATTATTCTTCACTCGATAAAGACCTATTTCTTCTATATAGTCAACTTTATATAATAAGAAAAGACGCTTTATTTTTTTTAAATCATCTTGATGGATAATCATCTCAAGCCCATCTTTAGTTTCTTTTACATTATAAACTGATATACCTTTATAATTTAATTTTAGTAATATAGAACTTGGATTAGATGAATTTATTTTAATACGAATATCTTTTTTCATCTATAAAGCCTCATTTCTTCAATAAGACCTTTAATTAGCATTTCTTTTTTATCCATGTTTTTAATTCTTAAATTTTGTCCTTTTACTTTTAAAAGAAATGATTTAAATTTTATTTCAATACTAGTACTTGATAAACTAACTAATTTTTCATAGTCATATAAATGAATATAATCTTGATATAAATCAATATAATATTCTTGGTCATACAAAAAGTTTTTTAAATTATCTCTTATTTGCATAGGATTCACCCTATCACATTTTATGCAAAAAACAAATAAAAAAACCTAGTTATATAGGTTTATTCTTCGTAAAAGGACTCTTCTATCCTTTTTAGTATCTACTAAGCGTAAAGCTATTTCTATATATGCATTTTTACTAAATACTTCATAAATACTACATATTTTATCTACAATACATACAATAACACTTTCTTTATACTTTGGTGGGGTAAATGTTAGAGGAAACATATGCTTAGATATAATATCTGACTCTATTTCTCTAATATCAAAGTCTTTTCTTGCATTAAAAAGAGCAATTGTTGGATGAACTCTACCATGGAGACCCATCTCTTTACTAGGATTATATTTCATATGCCAATCATATAAGAAATAATCATGCAATAAAGCTCCACGAATTAACTCTCTTTCATGAACTTTAATTTTCAAAAATTTACATAAACGATAGGAAAAATAAGCGACAGCTATACTATGTAGTAAGCAAGTAGTATTACCGTGTTGAATAAAACGATTCATTTTAATATATTTTTTCTTATCTAACATTTCATCTAAATAACTTTTAAACACTAAATCTTCCACTACTCTATTCTTTATTTTCATCATAAAAACTCCTAATCACTAATAAAATAGTAATATAAAATGCTTATAATGTCAAGTTTCTCTTCCTGATGACTTGATTTTTATCTTCTAAAAAGTTGGTAATTTTATTATTTATTTCGCAAGAGAGTAGCTCTAAATTATTTTCTTTAATATAATTTATGACGTCAATCCATCTATTAGAACCATATAAATATAAATCATTTATTAAATGTAGGGTATCTTCCTCGCTTTTTAATACTTCTTTAAAAATCATAGGTAGATATGATGAATATACATACATAATAAGAGTTAAAGTTAAGTTTCTTTCGCATTTAGCTAATACCTTTTTAATAAATATTTCTGTTTCTTTTATATTAGTTGCACAGGCAAGTGTTACTAAAATGTTTATATTGCTACTATCTTGATACTTTCTAATAATACTAGGTGCATCTTCTCTTAATTTATGAATAAGTCTTCTAGTTTGCTCTATATCTGCTAATTCAATGATTTTTTCTATTAAATAATAATTATTTGTTCCATCTAATAAAGCAATTAAATACTTTCCTTTGGTTGATTTAGAAATTTCTAAATTCATAATAATTTCTTCTAATATTTTTAATGGATTATATTGTAAGCTTGAGGTATAGTTTTTTTGAATTTGATTTTCTTTATATAATATAGATGCTAAACGATATACTTTTTCGGGACTAGGATTCATAAACATGAATTGTTCTAAAACCTTTTTAATTTCTTCTTCACTTTTATTTTCAATTAAATAGTAAATAAAACGAGGATTAGAGCTTTCTAGGACTCTTTTATATGCTTCATCACAAGAAAAACCATTTAAAGAATAAATACAAGCGACTATTTCTGTTACAGGATAATCTTTAATAATTTCTTTGATTTTTGTAATTTGCTCTGCATATTTATCTTGGTTTTTACAAGTTATACAAGCTATGGCATATAAAAATGCTAAGTGACATTTAGCACTTTCTAAGTATTTATCAATTAAATTATTTAGTTTACTACTATATTCCATACTTTCTAAAATTATAGAAAATAAAATAAATTCTTGATGGGTGATGGCATAATCTAGTAGTAATTCTTTTTCATCATCATCTAAATATGAAACAGCTTTTTCTTGTTTAAATAATAATATTTTTAATGATTGATAATCTTTTTTTAATAAATAATATTTTATTTTAAATTTCAACATGATAATTCCCCCTTAAATAAAAAAACTTTTATAAGCTTATTTAGCTTTAAAAGTATCTTTAGTATGATAGTAATATTCACAAGCACTTATAACAGATAAGATTGTTGCAATAATAATTAGAGCATAACCAATATTTATACCGATAAGTTCAAATGGTAAATTATAAAACATTGTAAGAGCCATACCTATCATCATACACATAGTTTTTGCTTTACCAGTGAAAGAGGCAGCGATGACTTTTCCTTTTTTACCACTTGCCATTTTAAATGAATCAACGAATATATCTCTGGTAATAATAATAACAGGGATAGCAATACTAATAAAGCCATCATAAGCAAGTATGATAAGTAAACCATTTACTAGTACTTTATCAGCGATTGCATCCATTACTTTACCAAAATCTGTTACCATATTTCTACTACGAGCAAGATATCCATCTAAAAAATCAGTTAATGCTGCTAAAATAAATAAAATACCAGCAATAATATATTTTAAATCAATTACTATTTTTCCAGCAATTGTAAATGTTGGAAATGATAAACCTAAACTATACCATGGTATTAGTAGCATAACTATTATTAGTATAGCAGCAATAATTCTTCCTATTGTTAACTTATTTGGTAAATTCATAACTTACTCCTCCTAAAACCTTACATATCCTATTTCACTTGTAACGTGATTATCAATTGTAATTTGTTTTACGCTCCATACAATTGCTAGTATAACAAGTAAAAATATAACGATATATATGCCAATATAATAAGCATTATTGTGTTTTCTTACTCTTCTTGTATAGGGACTAGATATTTTACCTGTTTCTTCTTTAGCATCTTTTTTTGCTATTTTTTCTATTTCTTTAACAGGTATTTTAGAAGTATATTCAAACATATACTCATTAAAATCATCAATTAACTCTTCACTATCTAATCCTAAATATTTAGCATAATTACTAATATATTCTTTTAACTCAAAGATATCTTTGAAACATCCTATTTTTCCCTCTTCAATATTTAGTAAAAATGCTTCGTTAATATTCAAGTCTTCACTTGCTTCTTTAATACTTACCCCTGATTGTTCTCGAGTATCTTTTAAAATACTCCCTATACTATCCAAGGTATTCTCACTCCTTTATTTTAAAAAATAATATTCATAAGCCATGTTCTGTTCCCCTTAGGGGCGACAAATATTTATCTTCTAGTTTAACTAGACCCTTAATCCATTCGTTTCTTTCATAAGAGCTCTCCTACCAAAATTTGGATTTCTCACTCGTGGGGTTTACCTCGTTCCATTTCCACCGTTTCCAGTTTGTACGTTACTATGGCACTTTATGAGATACTTTTTCATGAGTAAACTTTTAGAAATTTCTCTCGCCGTTAGCATAAGCTACTCTAGGTTATTTTTTCCCTAGACACGAAAACTACAGCCATCACAGGTCTGTGTGAGCATGGACTTTCCTCTACATAAATTTATGCAGCATTTGTCCGAATATTATGATTCATATTTTCCAAATACAACTTTTTCTAATTGACTAATTCTTCTTAGTAAATCAACATTACTAGTATTATTACCATTATTAGATGATTCACTTGCTACTAATTGTTCTCTTAAAGAACGTATTTCTGCCTTTAATTTACTGTTGTCTTCGGTTAAATCTCTAATTTCCCTTTCATTTCTTTTAATAATGTTGATAAACTCTGTATAGTCCCTGATTACCATATCTAGATATTTATCCACTTCTTGTGGGCGATATCCTCTAGCATCAATTTTAAACTCTTTATCTAATATTTCTTGAGGAGTCAAATAAATTTTATCACTATACACTTTATCACATCCTTGACACTTCAATTATAAACTTTTTTGTGTTATTTTGTCAATCTCTTTATCATATTTGTCAAAATAATACTTTAAAACCAACTAATTTATAACTGTAAACCAACAGTAAAATCACAATCTGAAGTAGATATTTAAAGCTAATTATAGTATAATTAAGTAAGGTGAAGAGCATGAAGTATCCAAATAACATCAAGAAAAATTATAAGAAAGAAATTAGTTATAAAAACCGAGGAATGGATTTAGAAAACTTGATAAATGAAGCCTGCAAATACTATTTAGAGCATGATTTAGCAATTATTTATAAGAAACCTACACCTATTGGAGTAGTTGATGTAGATTATAAAAATGGTGCAGTTATTAGTAAAGCTTACTTTAAAGAACCATCTACACTTGATTATAATGGTATATATAAAGGAGTGTATATTGAATTTGATGCTAAAGAATGTCAAGCTAAAACTAGTTTTCCTCTCCATAATATTCACTCTCACCAAATAAGTCATATTAAAAATATTATAAGACATGGTGGTATTGCTTTTCTTATTATTTATATGAATGGCTGCTACTACTTATTTAAGGGTACTGATTTAATTCAGTTTATTTGTGAAAACAAAAGAAAAAGTATTCCCTATTCAATAATTAAAAAGCTTGGTTATCCATTACTTTTTCGTTATAATATAGGAATAGATTATTTAAAAGGAATTGATGAAGCATATAAAGGAGATGGTTATTTTGAAGATACCGAAGATAAAAATTAAAAAGAAAGAGAAAAAAGTAAAGGAAAAAAAGAAAAAAGTAAGTAAAAAGAATACAATTTTAATTATTTTAATAAGTTTAGGAATTGTTGTGGCATCAAGTATTCTAGCTTTTGCACTATTTATTATTATTTCATCCCCTGATTTTATTGTTCAAGAGCTTTATACGAAAGAACCTACTGTACTTTATGATATAAATGGTGATGAACTTACTAGAATTGGAAGTAAAAATGTCGAATTAGTTACTTATAGTGATTTACCACAAGTATTAGTAGATGCTCTAATTGCAACGGAAGATTCAAGATTTTTCCAACATAATGGATTTGATGCAGCAAGATTTTTTAAAGCAAGTTTAGGACAACTAGCAGGACAAGATGCAGGTGGTGCTTCTACATTATCTATGCAAGTTATTAAAAATACATATACTGATCCTACTTTAACTTCTGGTCTTAAAGGTATTGTTCGTAAATTTACTGATATTTATATGGCAGTATTTAAATTAGAGGCTAGTTATACAAAGGAAGAAATAATTGAGTTTTACTTAAATAGTCAGTGGCTTGGTGGTGGTTCTACTAATTATGGTTCAATTAACGGAGTTGAACAAGCAAGTCAATATTTCTTTGGAAAAACTGTTTCTGATTTAACTCTTGCAGAGGCAAGTTTACTAGTTGGTATGTTTAATGCTCCAGATGCTTATAATCCTTATAAAAATCCAGAGTTAGCTACTGAGAGACGTTCTACAGTACTCAGTTTAATGGTACGACATGGATATATTACGGAAGAAGAAAAAGAATTTGCAGAAGCTGTACCTGTTAAGAGTTTACTTGCTGACCATTCTAATGAAGAAAATACTAATATGTATCAAGCATTTATTGATTATTTAATGATACAAGTAGAAAAAGAAACTGGAGATAATCCAAGACAAGTACCGATGGAGATATATACAACGATTGACCCAAGTATTCAAGAAACTCTTTATTTACTTGAGACGGGAGAATTATATACGTTTGCAACAGAGGGTGTACAATTTGGTATGGCTGTTACTAGTACAGAAAATGGTGCTGTCTTAGCATTATCAGGTGGTAGAAATTATGTAGCAATGGGTACTAATAGAGCTGTTAGTCCAGAGTATAGTGGAGATGTTCATCAACCAGGAAGTGCTGCTAAAATTATTCTAGATTATGGACCTTATATTGAATATTTAAATGGTTCTACAGGACAGTTATTCTTAGATGAACCTTGGACTTATACTAAAGGTGGTTCGGTAGTTAACTCGGATAGACGTTATTGGGGAGAAATGACTATGCGAAGAGCACTTATAAATTCAAGAAACGTTCCTGCAATACAAGCTTTCCAACAAGTTGCCGATCAAGTTGGATTAGATAAAATATCTGAATTTGCTCATAATTTAAGAATTGATTATGGAGCTAATTTAACGGAAGCTATGGGACTTGGAGGATTTGATTATGGTACGAATCCACTAGATATGTCTGCTGCTTATGCTGCCTTTGGTCGTGGAGGTATTTATATTGAACCATATGCTTATACAAAGATTATTTATGTTGAATCTGAAGAAGAATATATAAGACCTATTGAACAAGAAAGAGTAATGAGTGAAGAAACAGCTTATATGATAACCGATATTTTGGTTGATGCTGGAGTAAGTGGTGTTGGTGGTAACTTTAGTATAAATGGTACTGATATAGCTGCTAAGGGTGGTACTTCTACTATTAGTAGTTCTGATGCTAATTATTATGATGTACCAAGAAGTGCAACTCCTAATCACTGGAATATTACCTATTCTCCTGATTATTCTATTGCTCTATGGTTTGGGTATGATAATTTAAGAGAAGGCTATTTAACTAGTAATACAGGTTATGGACCAAGAAGACAGATAATGGCGGCTGTGGGAAGAAGAATATATAAGACTGGTTCTAGATTTGAACAACCAAGTGGAGTTGTATCAGCAAATATCGAACTTGGAACATATCCTCTTCAACTTGCAAGTGAACACACACCTAGTAGTTTAAAATCAACAGAATTATTTAAAGCTGGTTATGAACCTACAGAAGTATCAAGTCGTTTTGATACACTAGAAGCTCCAACTAATGGAACATCAAGTTATGATGGTACTACAATCACTTTAAAATGGGATGCAATAGAAATACCTGATGCTATAAATCCAGATTATTTAGAAGAATACTTTAATGGAGTATTTAGTGAATATTATAGTAAATATGCTGAAGATTATTATAATGATAGAATTGCTTATAACAATACTAATATTGGTACGATTGGATATCAAGTGTATTTACAAGATGCAAGTGGCAATCTAACTCCTCTTGGTTATACTTCTAATAATAGCTTTACTTATCAAGCTGATGCTGGGGCAGAATATACATTCGTTATTAAATCTAGTTATAGTATTTTTAAAGATAATATGAGTGAAGGACTTACTATTAAAGCTCAAAGTAGTATTGATTCGAATGTTGATGATATGGTAAATCCTGATTTAGATACAGATACAGATATTTCAGATGATACACCTCCTATTGATACTGGACTTGAATAGAAAAAACCGAGTTAATTTCTCGGCTTTTTTTATTGTTTCATTGTTTGTTTTAATTTTTTTATTACTTTCTTTTCAATTCTTGAGATATAACTTTGGGATATACCAAGTTTTTCTGCTACTTCTTTTTGCGTATATTCTTCTGTATTATTAAGTCCATATCTTAAAGTCATAATTTCTTTTTCTCTTTCATCTAGAGTATCTATCTCTTTAGATAATATTTCTTTATTTAATGCTTTTTCATATTCATTGGGAACATAATCTATATCTGTTCCTAAAATGTCTTCTAAATGTAATTCATTTCCCTCAGCATCATAATTAAGAGCATCTTCAAAGCTAATCTCCCCTCTTCTTTTTTTATTTTTTCTTAGAAACATTAGTATTTCGTTTGATATACAACGAGAAGCATAAGTCGCTAGTTTAATATTTTTATCAAGTTTATATGTGTTTATTCCTTTAATTAAACCAATAGAACCAATACTTACTAAATCTTCGATATCATATCCTGTATTTTCATACTTTTTAGCTAAAAAAACTACTAATCTTAGGTTATGTTCAATTAACATATTTTTAGCTTCAATATCTCCATTTAAAGCTTTAATAATACAAGCTCTTTCTTTTTCTTCTTCTAGGGGTGGTGGTAGTTTATCTGTTGAACCAACAAAAAAACATTCACTATATTTTTCTTTTAACCATCTCCAAAACTCTTTTAACATAATTTATCCTCCATTTTTCCATGCAACAAACAATTTGCTCCATTTAAGTGAAAATCTTTAGTACTTAATCCTACTAAATAGTTTTTAAATATTTTGTCTCCTACTTTAATATATTTAGGTTTTATACATTCTAATAAGCCATGATAATTTAGAGCATTATACGGAACATACATCGGACTACGAATAAGTACTTCACTCTTTATTTTCTTTTTATTAAGCAAAATAATAGGTTTTTTAGTAATAGGATCTATTAAGTGATTGCCTGTATCTAGAAAACCTGTTGTTTTTACTGTAATATTATCTATAACTATTTCAACTTGGTAATAATAGTTTTTTACTTTTTTTAATGCTTTTAGGCTTTTAATAAAAAGATATAAAATAAAGGGAGCAATAAATATGATTAAAAGATAATTTATTTCTTCAATCATAAAATAATAGACGAAACCACCTAAGATGATACTTAACATCCATAAATATAGGATATTATAAAAAGTATATATAATATTTTGATATTTAAATGCAATTAAACACATTATTATAGACATTCCTATTTTTAGTAAACTTAAAAACACGGGTGATGCTTGGATAAATAAACTTATTAAAGTTATTTCCCCAAATAAAGAAGCTAGTAATAAACGAAATATCTTAGTATATCTTTTTAAAGCTATATTTACTGTTAATAAGAGTAAAAAGTCAAAAAGAAAATTTACAAGTATTAAAATATCTATATAAATAACCATTTTAATCACCTAATAAATTATAACAAATAGAAAATAAAAAAATTGTCATTTCCTAGTATTACTATTAAAATTCAAAGATAATTATAGGCAAAATGTACCTAGAAATACAAGGTATAATTTAATCTAGTGATATACTTTCCTTAGCCAAAGGAGGATTGGAAATGAACAGGTTAAAAGAACTAAGAGAAGACCGTGATTTATTCCAAAAAGACATTGCAAAGCTTATTCATATTGATCAATCAAATTATAGTAAATATGAACTAGAAAAGATAAATATTCCCGTAGAAACACTACATCAACTGGCTGATTATTATAATACCTCTATTGACTATATTTTATATCGTACAGATATTAGAAAAGCTTATCCCCAAAGTATTGTAAAAGAAAATACAGCTCAAATAAATTGAACTGTTTTTTATAAATCAAATAAACTTAATTGACTTGTTTCAGGAAGATTTCCAAACACTCCTAGACTCCTTAGTTTTTCAAGGGTTGTACCATTAACATGACCACGCATTCCAAAGTCTTCTATACTATAAAATGGTTTTGCGTTTCTTTCTTCAATAATTTTACTTGCAACACTATCACCAAGACCATCTAGAGTTCTAAATGGACAAATTAGGGTTATACCATCATCAGCTAAAATAAAGTTTTTACCATCACTTGCCTCAATATCTATATTTCCAAATTTGAATCCTCTAGCTGTAGCTTCTAAACATAGTTTTAGTGTTTCAAGTACACTTGTCTCTTTATTAGTAGCATTATATCCTTTACTAATTATTTCATTCATTCTTGCTTTTATAGCATCATACCCTTTTATCATTGTTTCTAAATCAAAATCATCAAAACGAGTAGAAAAGTACGTTGCATAATAAATACCTGGCATATGAACTTTGAAGTATGCTATACGAAAAGCACTCATAACATAAGCAGCAGCATGGGCTTTTGGGAACATATATTTAATCTTTTCACAAGAATTTATGTACCAATCAGCAATACCAGCAGATTTCATTTCAGCTTTAAATTTAGCCCATCCTTCTGGGTCTTTGCTAGCTTTTCCTTTACGTACAAATTCCATGATTTTAAATGCTTTAATTGGTGCCATACCATTATACATAAGATATACCATAATATCATCACGACAACCAATAACATCACTAAAGGGAACAACATTATTTCTAATTAGTTCTTGGGCATTACCAAGCCATACATCTGTACCATGAGAAAGTCCAGATATTTTGATTAGTTCGGCAAAAGTTTTAGGTTTTGTATCTACAAGCATTCCAATTGTAAAGGGAGTTCCAAATTCAGGGACACCTAGAGTTCCTGTTTCATTCATAATAGCTTCTTTACTAACACCAAGAGGTTCAGGAGATAAAAATATTTTCATGGTTTCTTTATCATCCATAGGAACTGTAGTTACATCTATTCCTGTTAAATCTTGAATCATACGAAGTTGGGTTGGATCGGTATGACCTAAAATATCTAGTTTTAATACATCTTCATCTATCGCATGATAATCAAAGTGAGTTGTTCTCCATGCAGCATCAATATCTTCGGCTGGATATTGAAATGGTGTAAAATCAAAGACATCCATGTATCCTGGTATTACGACGATTCCTCCTGGATGCTGTCCTGTTGTTCTTTTTACTCCTGTACATCCTTTAGCAAGACGTTCAATTTCTGTGTTATTTAAGATAATTCCTTTTTGTTCAGCATATCCTCTTACATAACCAAAAGCTGTTTTTTCGGCAACAGTTCCAATTGTTCCTGCTCGGTACACATTATCTACACCAAATAATACTTTCGTATATTCATGAGCTGCTGCTTGATTTAAATCAGAAAAATTAAGGTCTATATCAGGTACTTTATCAGCATTAAATCCAAGGAAAGTTGCAAATG
>CANUCD010000016.1 GCA_947856335.1 uncultured Bacilli bacterium
AATTAGGTTATGCAAGAGTGGCGGAATAGGTAGACGCGCTACTTTGAGGGGGTAGTAAATTTTATATTTGTGGGAGTTCAAGTCTCCTCTCTTGCACCATAAAGTATACATCTGAACTCTCAAGGTTCGGTTAATTTAGTTTATAAAGGAAGGAATTTGCAATGAACTTAATACTAAATGATGAAAACTTACAACTTGATGAAGTAAATGAATTTAATTCAAAGGTGAGAGCACTTTTGATTGATAACGAGCATAGAGTGCTAGTTGCAAATTATGGAGGCGTCTTTTTATTTCCTGGTGGAAGTATAGATGATGGTGAGAACATAGATGAATCTATTATTAGAGAACTTCAAGAGGAAACTGGAACGTCCTATGACATTGGTGATTTAACTTTTTTAACTCAATTAGACTTTTTTCAAAAAAATTACGTAAAAAGAGATGGAACGAAGACAAATCGTTTAATAAGAACTTATTATTTTATTGCCCCATGTAAACCAGTTGAATTACAATTGCAAAAATTGACTGAAAAAGAAAAAAAAGATGGTTTTAAATTAGAGATGATACCTATATGTGAATTAAAAAAAATAGTTTTGGAAAATCAAAATAGTAATCCTAGAAACATTTATTTTCAAAGAGAAATGATAGAAGTAGTTGAACTGTTTACGAATGTATTAGGTCAAGAGAATTTTGTTAAAAAATTAGAAAAAAGCAATTAAAACAAAGTTATATTTATATTTAAAAATTGTTCCAATATTAAGAATAATACAGTATAATTTAGTTGTACTTGAGGTGGTAATATAATTTTCTAAGAGGTTTTGTATCTAACCATTAGAAGCACCATAAATTTAATCTATCTTTCAGTGTAAATAAACATTTAATTCATGGTTGATGAATTAAGTGTATTTTTTTATTACTATATTATAGTGATATTAGATATAGTTACTAATACAAAATAACAAAATTGTAATATAGTAAAGGTTAAGAATAATTGAAGAATAAAAAAATATATGATAAAATGATTTTGTGATTGGGGTAGTAGTATGTTTAACCGAGCTAGTTTTAAGAAAAGAGCAAAAGAAGCAATTTATCATAATTGGAAATCTTGTATTATTATTTGTTTTATTTATACTATTTTAATAGGTGGGACAGTTATTAGTTTAAATGTTCGTGTTACTGATAATAAAAATGAGGTAATAAATAATGAAATAGAATCTAATTCTGATGTTGTTAATGAATTTTTGAATAGTTTAAATAATGATGAGGTAAAAGAACCAGAGTTTTTAACAAGTGCAACTAGGGGAGTAATTGGCTCTTTAGTAAATAATGTATCCAAATCAGGTAGTTTTTTGTTTGGGGCTTTAAATGCTATAAATCAAGCTTTATTTAAAGATAGAATATGGGCTAGTGCTATAATTATTGTAGGGGCTATTATTTCTTTATTTTATTGGATATTTGTAAGTAAAGTATTAGAAGTAGGTTATGCTAGATTTTTTATGGAGAATAGAAAATATACAAAAACAAAAGCCAATAAGTTATTACTTTTTTATCGTTTGAAAAAATCTAATCATATAGCATACACTATGTTTTTAAAGAATTTATATACGATTTTATGGTCTTTTACAATTATTGGGGGAGTTATTAAATATTATTCTTATTATTTAGTTCCATATATTCTTGCAGAAAATCCTAATATGAAAACAAAAGATGTATTATTACTTTCAAGAAAGATGATGAATGGTTATAAGTGGGAAATGGCTAAATTAGATTTATCTTTTGTGGGATATTATTTTCTTGGGGTGTTAACGTTTAATGTTTCTAATCTTGTTTTTACTAATGCTTATGTAAGTGCGACAAAAGTAGAAAGTTATATGCTTTTACGTGATTTAGCTAAAACAAAAGGAATTAAAAATGCTTGGGAGTTAAATGATATTCATTTAGAGGGAGAAGTAGTATATGAACAATATCCAGCTTATGAATATATGCTTAAAGCATCAAGACAACAAAAATGGTTAAAGTTTGATTATAAACGTAAATATTCATTCTTAGATATTCTTTTAATATTTTTTATTGTAGCAATAGCTGGTTATTTATTTGAAGTTTTATTACATTTATTTCAAACAGGAGAATTAGTTAATAGAGGAACTTTACATGGACCTTGGCTACCTATATGGGGAGCTGGGGGAGCACTTATGCTTGTTTTATTAAAAAGATTTAGAGATAATCCTTTTGTTTATTTTATATTGGCTATGTTAGTTAGTGGTATTATTGAGTATGCAACAAGTATTTATTTAGAAATTGTTCATCATATGGCTTGGTGGGATTATCATGGTTATTTTCTTAATTTAAATGGTAGGGTTTGTTTAGAGGGGTTAATTGTATTTGCAACAGGTGGTATTTTAATGACTTATATTGTTGCTCCTCTTTTAGGGAATATTCTAGATAAAATAAAAAAACAAACAAAAATAATCGTATGTATTATCTTAGTGTGTTTAATGGCATTAGATTTTTATGTTTCGGGATCTAATCCAAATACAGGAGATGGAGTTACAAATGAAATTACTAATTCTAAATTAGAAGAGTATATAAAAAGATAAATTTATATAGAAAAATAATATATTTTTATGTATAATAAAAGTGGCTAGTCTAAAAATGAAGACAGCATGTCTCCGTATAACTTCAACAACGGTAATGCTAACGTGTTCATTATGAATTCGGATGGCTCCCTCAGCAACACGAACGTGAATAACAGCTATGGTGTGCGCCCAGTAATCAATCTTAATGCTGATGTAAGCTTTACAGGAGATGGAACAACCAGTAGTCCATATGAAGTACAATGATTGTAAAGGGAGTGTAAAAGTGATTAAAAGTAGTTAGAGATAACTACTTTTTATATGATGATTTTGATAAAATAAAAATAGGTGTTATATATGAATAAAAAAGGTTTTACTTTAATGGAGTTATTATGTGTTATTGCTATATTAGCTATTGTTACTACTATAGCTAGTGCTAGTATTATAAATATTGCTCGTAAATCAAAGACCAATTTATACTGTGCTAAATTAGAATTGATTGAGAGTTCTGCTAAATCATATGCAGTAAGTCATGAAAAAGAATTAAATAATAGTAATACTTATTATGAAGAATATAAAAGTATAGAAATTACGATTGATGATTTAGTAAAGAGTGGTAATTTATCTCCTGATAAAGATGATTTAGTATTAAATCCTCAAAATGATGAAGCGATGAATAATAAGAAAGTTGTTTTATATTTAAAGAATAATCAAGTATATGTTCATATAGATGGAGATAATGTTTGTTAAATAAATAAAAATATGATAAAATAAGAACCCAAAAGGAGGTTTTTGCATGAAAAAGTGTGTATGCTTAATTGGAAAACCAAATGTTGGTAAATCTACTATTTTTAATAAGCTTATTAAAGAAAAAAAATCAATTATTATGGATGAACCGGGTATTACAAGAGATCGTATATATGGGGTAGTAAGTTATAATGATAAGAAGTTTTCTTTAATAGATACTGGTGGACTTACTTTTGATAATGGTAATTTTGATAAAGAAATTAAGATGCAAGCTGAGTTAGCAATGGATGCATCTGATATGATTTTGTTTGTAGTAGATGGAAAAAATGGGCTTGATAGTACGGATTTATATATTAGAAATTTACTTTTAAAGACAAAAAAAGAAGTAATAGTTTTAGTAAATAAAATAGATAATAAAGCTAGAATGGATAATTTATATGAGTTTTTTGAGCTTGGATTTGAAAAAGTAATGCCTATTAGTGGAGAACATAATATTGGATTTAAAGAATTACTCGAAGAACTTACTAAAGATATTAGAAATACTGATGAAATAGATAATCATATACCTAGATTTTGTGTTATTGGTAGACCTAATGTTGGTAAATCTAGTTTAATCAATGCTATTTTAAATGAAGAAAGAGCAATAGTAAGTGATGTTGCTGGTACAACTAGGGATGCTATTGACACAAAATTTACTTATGATAAAAAAGATTATATTATTGTTGATACAGCAGGTCTTCGTAAAAAGGGAAGAATATATGAAGATGTTGAAAAATATAGCTATTTAAGAAGTATTAAAGCGATTGAAGAATCTGATGTGTGTGTAGTTGTTATTAGTGCAGAAGATGGTATTTTAGAGCATGATAAACATATTTTAGGTTATGCGATAGATGCAGGAAAAGGTGTTGTTCTTGTTATCAATAAATGGGATAAAGTAAATGACTCAGATAGTGCTATAAAAATTTGGAAAAAGAAAATTGCTAATGAATTTCAGTTTGCTCCCTATATTAAAGTCGTATTTTTATCTGCCCTTACTAAAAAAAGAATACATTTGTTAATGCCAGAGATACTTAGTGCATATGAAAATAATCATAAAGAAATTAAAACTAGTTTGCTTAATAATGTTATTATGGATGCAGTAAGTTTTAAGATACCTCCATCATATAAAGGTAAAAGATTAAAGATTTATTTTGTAAGTGAAACTGGTATTAACCCACCTAAGTTTACTTTTCAAGTTAATAATAAAGGCTTGTTACATTTTAGTTATGAAAGATATTTAGAAAATAAAATAAGAGAAAATTTTGATTTTTCAGGAACTCCTATTGTTTTACAATTTAAAAATAAAAATGAAAAAGAATAAAAGAATTAGACAAAACGCTAATTCTTTTAATTATTTATTTTTTCTTTTTCATCAATTCTTTTCTTTAAAATAAGATGATTTTCATTATAAGTTACAAGTTCATATGTAGAAATATTAAGCTTTTTAGCTATTTCTTCAATATAGTCAATGGTAAGATTTTCCTCACCACGTTCAATACAAGCCATATATTTAGGATTAAGTTCTAAATTTGTATAAAACTTTTCTTGAGATAAACCACTTTGATATCGATAATATTTTAAGTTGATACCTACTACTTCTTTTAAATTCATCCAAACACTCCTCACACTTAATATTATTGATAATTTATAACAAAGTCTACCCAGTGATAACTACACAAAATTTGACAACAAAAAAATTTTGATATATTATAGTACTAGTGGAGGAGTTATGGCGAAAAGTAGTACAAATGTAAATTTTAAGTTACAAAATTTACGAAAAGCCAATAATATGTCATATGAAAGTGTGGCAAAGGAAGTTGGGATATGTAAAGCTTATTATTGGCAAATTGAAAATGGAAATAGAAGATTATATTATGATTTGGCTTTAAAAATAGCAGAAGTTTTTAAATTAAAACCTGATGAACTATTTTATGAATATTATAAATAATCACGTAAACTCTTCTAGCATATATTATGTTAGGAGGAGTTTTTATGTTTGATGATTCTTTATTTAAGAAAATAGAAAAGAAAACAAAGGTAGATAAAAAAACTATTGTGTCTTTGGCTAAAAAATTAGAAAAAGGAAATATGAAAGATGAGAAAACATTAAGTGAAGTTATTGATACATTAAGTATGATGACAGGTAAAAAAGTTAATTCGGAATTAAAGGATAAAATTATTAAAAAAGTAGTAAATGATGATGTTCCTAAAAATGTAGATAAAATGTTTTAAAATATTTCCCTTTTTTAAAATAATTTGGTATAATACCTTTTAGGTGGAGTAAAAATGGAGCAAATAAAAAATGTTATAGATTTAATGCACTTTTTAGAAGAGATAGAGTATGGGTGGATGGATATTGATAAAAATGTCTATTTGAATACAGAAAAGGGATTTAAGAAGAAATATGTTTTAGCATCTCCTGAAGATGTTTTAGAAAAAAAGGTTGGTACTTGTTATGATCAAGTAGAATTAGAGCGAAAAATATTTAAAGAACTGGGAAAGAATTTTAATACTTATTTTATGATTTATTATGACTCTAAGAAATTATTTAATCATACTTTTTTGGCTTATGAAGAAAATGAAAAGTTTTATTGGTTTGAGCATGCTTGGGAACCTTACCGTGGAATACATGAATATTTAAGTTTATATGATTTATTAAAAGATGTAAAAGAAAAATTTCAAAAACAAAATAAGTTGAAATTTATGGATGTTGATTATTTGTGCATTTATAAATATAAGAAACCTAAAGCTAATCTAAGTTTAAAAGATTTTTATAAGCACTGTGAAAATGGCGAAAATGTTTTAATTTAAGGTTGTATTGTTAAGTTAATAGTGCTATAATTACAAATAGAAAATGATTAAAGCAGTGATGAAAGACAAGATTTATTAAGAGTGTTTTAAAGAGAATTGATGGTTGGTGCAAATCAAGAAAACAGCTTTATAAATTACTACTTTCTAGTGAGACTAATCATCTCCGGTTTATAACCGTTATTAAAATGAAGAAAAAGAAAGGATGGTACCGTCATTTTTGACTCCTTAGGTATCATCCTTTTTATATAGGGAGGAAGAAATTATGATAAACATTAAAGAAAACGAAAAATTAAATACTTTAAATCACAGTTGTGCTCATCTTTTGGCTCAAGCTGTAAAACATTTATATCCACAGGCTAAATTTTGGGTAGGTCCAGTGGTTGAAGAAGGATTTTACTATGATATTGATTTAGGAGATATAACGCTAACTAATGAAGATTTACCTGCTATAGAAAAAGAGATGAAAAAAATAGCTAAAGATGGTAAAAGGATTGTTCGTCATGAACTTACAAAAGAAGAAGCATTAGAAATGTTTAAGGCTGATGAATATAAATTAGATTTAATAAATAGAATGGATGAGAAAATATCTTGTTATACACAAGGAGACTTTACTGATTTATGTCGTGGACCTCATGTTGATTCGGTAAAAGAATGTAAAAATTTTAAACTCTTAAAAGTAAGTGGTGCTTATTGGAAAGGGGATAAAAATAATCAAGTATTACAAAGAATTTATGGTGTTTGTTTTCCAAGTAGTGAAGAATTAGAAGAACACTTAAAAATGCTTGAGGAAAGAAAAGAAAGAGATCATCGTAAATTAGGAAAAGATTTAGGTATATTTACAACTTCTGATTTAGTAGGAAAAGGACTGCCAATGTATTTACCTAATGGATATATTATTTGGGAAGAGTTAGAAAATTATATTAAAGGAAAAGAAAAAGCTTTAGGTTATAAACATGTACTTACACCACCTTTAGGAAATGTAGAGTTATATAAAACTAGTGGACACTGGGAACATTATCAAGAAAATATGTTTCCTAAAATGGAAGTAGACGGGGAAGAGTTTGTCTTAAGACCAATGAATTGTCCTCATCATATGATGATTTATGCTAATTCGATACATTCGTACCGTGATTTACCAATACGTATTGGGGAAATAGCAAGAGATTGTCGGTATGAGGCAAGTGGGGCTTTGAAAGGAATCGAAAGAGTAAGGACATTTTGTCAAAATGATGCTCATCTTTTTGTAACACCAGAACAAATAGAATCTGAGTTTTCATTGGTTGTTCATTTAATATTAGATGTTTATAAAGAGCTTGGAATAAAAGATTATCATTTTGAGTTATCACTAAGAGATCCAGAAGATAAAGTAAAATATTATCCTGATGATGAAATGTGGAATCATGCTGAAGATACTTTACGCAATGTTTTAGATCATATTGGGATTCCTTATATTGAAAAAATAGGAGAAGCTGCTTTTTATGGACCTAAGTTGGATGTTCAAGTAAGACCTGCGATTGGAAATGAGTATACACTTTCTACTTGTCAGTTAGATTTTTGTTTACCTATGCGTTTTGATTTGACTTATGTTGATAAAGACGGAAGTAAAAAAACACCAGTTGTTTTACATCGAGCAATATTTGGAAGCTTAGATCGTTTTATTGCTTATTATTTAGAAGAAAGAAAAGGTTTATTTCCATTATGGCTTGCTCCTGTTGGGGTAAATATTATTCCTGTTAATAATGAGTATCATTTAGAATATGCCAAAGAATTATTAGAAGAATTAAAAATAAATAATATTAGAGCTGAATTAGATAGTCGTGATGAAAAGCTAGGATTTAAAATGAGAGAAAGTGTTATGAAAAAGAAAAATTATGCAGTTATTATTGGTAATGAAGAAGTATCTAATAATACTGTTAGTTTCCGTAAATGTGGCGAAGAAGAAACAAAAACGATTAAAAAAGAAGAATTTATTAAGTTATTATTAGATGAAATAAAGACAAAAAAATATTAGATGTTAATTCATTTAGCATCTTTTTCATTATTATAAGCTTAGAGGTGGTAAAATGAAAATAAATAGAATAAAAGAGGAAGATGTTAGACATTTGTTTTCCAAGAGAATGGTTGATGCAAATAAAGGGGACTTTAAAAAAGTTGGTATTTTGGGTGGTTCACTAAAATATAGTGGAGCTGTTAAACTTGCTAGTATGAGTTTAAGTTCTCTTAGAAGTGGATGTGGACTTTCACGGATAATTGTTCCTAAAAATATTGCTTATTCTTTAACAACGTTTATATTAGAACAAACTATTTATCCTTATAAATCACTTAAAGATATTAAAATGGCAATTAGTGATTTAGAATGTTTAGCTTTAGGTATGGGTTGGGATAAAGAAAAACAAAATTTAAAGATTTTGACTTTTATTTTGATCAATTTTAAAGGAAAAGTTATTATTGATGCTGATGGGTTAAATACTTTAGTTAATCATTTAGAATTATTAGAAAAAAGTAAGGCAAAAATTATATTAACACCTCATTTAAAAGAGTTTTCACGTTTAATCAATGTTTCTTTAGAAAAATTAGAGAAAGAAAAAGAAGAGTTAGCTTTTAATTTTGCTAAAAAATATCATGTTATTTTGGTATTAAAGGGACATTCTACGATTATTACTGATGGAAGTCTTTTATATTTATGTGAATGTGGAAGTCCTGGTATGGCAACAAGTGGAAGTGGAGATGTTTTATCGGGGATTTTAGCAGGTATGCTTGCTTATCAAGATTATAATTTATTAACAGTAAGTGCAGGAGTTTTATTAAATGGATTAGCAGGAGAATTAGCGACGAGGAAAAATACAGATATTGGTATGCTTGCAAGTGATACGATAAAAAATATTCCAGATGCAATACAAAAAATTAGAAATAATGTTGTAAATGTTCAAAATTTTTTTGATTTAGATATACGGGTTGGTACTATCATTTGGGTAGATGATTTTTTAAAGGCTAAGAAAAAAGCATATAAGTTAGAAATAGATTTTGGAGTTTTGGGAGTAAAAAAATCGTCAGCTCAAATTACAACTTTTTATCAAAAAGAAGACTTAATTGGTAAACAAGTTTTAGCAATAGTTAATTTCCCACCTAAACAAGTCGCAGATTTTATGTCTGAAGTTTTAGTTTTGGGTATTTATCATGAAAATGGAGTTATTTTAATTTCTCCTGATAAGCCAGTTTGTAATGGAGATAAATTGGGATAGTTAAATATATAAAGAAAGATAAAATGTGTTTTGTCTTTTTTTATGTTACAAAATAACTAAAGAAAGTGATAAATTTATTATAAACTTTATTAAAAGTTAAAAAATCATTTCTTTATATTATGAATTAGAATTTAATTTATAATGAGTCCTAGTTTATCTTTTAATTTATTTATGATATACTTAATTAGTAATATTTTGGGGAGAATGATGCTATGAATCAAAATAAATTGGGTGAGTTAATAAAAAACTTGCGAAAAGAAAATCATTTAACGCAAAAAGAATTTGCAGAACTTTTTAACGTTACTTATCAAGCAGTATCAAAATGGGAAAATGGAGTTAATATTCCAGATATTGCTATATTAAAAGAAATGAGTAATAAATTTAGTCTTGATATAAATTATTTGTTAGATGGTGAAGTAAATAAAAGTAAGAAAAATAAAAAAAGAGTTTTAGTTCTTTTCCTTGGTTTATTGTTAGTCGTTTTCTTTATTCTTCTTTATTTGTTTACTCATAATCATGATTTTACTTTTAAAAATGTTAGAAGTGATTGTGATGATTTTACGGTTTTGGGGAATATTGCTTATAATGATAATAAAACGTCTATCAATATATCTAGTATTAGTTGTTTAAATGATGAAGCACAGTTGTTTAATGAAATTATTACTATTTTGTATGAAGAACATGAAAATACTAAAACAATAATTAGTAAAGATGAGTATTATGGTGAGAAAATAACATTAAATAATTATTTAAATACAGTAGAATTTAATATTGATGATTATGAGAGTACTTGTAAAAATTATACAGATAATAGTTTAAGTATTGAGTTGAAAGCAACTAATGAAAATGGCGATATTATTACTTATGAAATTCCTCTTCGATTAAATGATAATTGCATTTCAACTGCAAGTTGAGTAAATTCAACTATCAGTTTATTTTATTTTATTTATTATTTTGTTATAGTGAGATTGGGAGTGAGAAAAAATGAAAAATAAAAAGAAAATAATTTTAATTGCTTTACTAATTTTAATTGTTTTGATAGCTATTATTTTATTTGTTTTAAATTTATTATCAACAAATAAAGAAGAAGCAGAGCAAATTATTAGTTTAGTAGAAAAACAGAGTGTTTTGGAAGACGAACTTGATTGTACAGGTTATACAATTGATAATGCTAAAGTGGTATTAAATCCTTATCAAATATCACCTTTAACAGCACTTATTATGTTTGAGACTGATACTGAGGTAGCACCAACAGTTACGATTGTTGGAAAAGATGAAAATACAACTTTTACACATGAGTTTGAAGAAAGTAAAAGTCATTATTTATCAATTTATGGATTATATCCTGATAGTGAAAATGAAGTAATTGTATCTTTTTTAGATACAGAAAAAACATTTACGATTAAGACAGAAGCTTTACCTGATGATTTTATCTTGCCAACTAGTGTAAAAGGCAATAAAGATTCTTTAGGTAATGAGTTATACTTTTTTAGTCCTTCAAGCAGTGGGTATACAAGTGCTTATGACGTAAATGGAGATGTTAGATGGTATTTAACTATAAATGCTTTATGGGAGATCAATCGTTTAAGTAATGGACATTTAATGGTATCAACTGAAAGAAGAGTAAATTCTCCTTATTATATGAGTGGTTTGTATGAAATGGATTTACTTGGAAAAATATATAAAGAAATTAGTTTAGAGGGTGGATATCATCATGATTATTTTGAGATGCCAAATGGTAATTTATTGGTAGCAAGTGATGAGTTTAATAATGATTATGGTACGGTTGAAGATGTTATAGTGGAAGTTGATATTAGTAGTGGAGATATTATTAAAACTTGGGATCTTAAAGATATTCTTAATATGGAAGATGGTAAGAGTGAAAATTGGGTTGATTATGATTGGTTTCATAATAATTCTGTGTGGTATGATGATGCTACTGGCTCTATTACTTTATCAGGAAGACATCAAGATGCTGTTATAAATATTGATTATGATACAGGTAGTCTAAATTGGATAATTGGTGATTCTACGAATTGGAGTGAAGAATATCAAAAGTATTTCTTTACACCAGTTGGAGATGATTTTGAGTGGCAATGGAGTCAACATGCTGCAATGATTACTCCTGAGGGTTATGTATTTATACTTGATAATGGTAATAATAAATCAAAAATTAAAGAAGAATATGTGCCTGCTGAAGAATCTTATACTAGAGGAGTTATGTATAAGATTGATACAGATAAAATGACGATTGAGCAAATTTGGGAATATGGAAAAGAGCGAGGAAGTGAGTTTTATTCTCCATATATTTCCGATGTCGATTATTTAGCTAAAGATCATTATATTGTTCATTCTGGTGGGATTGTTTATGTTGATGGAAAAAACTCAAATCAACCAGCAGGACTTGGTGGTGCAGATAAACTTGTTAGTGATACTGTAGAAATTTTAAATGATGAAGTTATATTTGAAATTATTTTACCTAATAATAATTATCGAGTTGAAAAAATGAGTTTATATGCAGATAACGAAAAATATGAACAAACAGAAGCTAAGAGAATAGGTTCTTTAGGAAAAACAGAGCTTAGAGATACAAAAATTGGATTTGTATTAGGGGCAAAAGATATTAGTGAGTTTGGTAGAGATTTTGCCGTAACGCAAGAAATTGATAGATTAGTAGTAAGTGGTAGATTTAAAAAAGGAGAAGATGTTAATATCATTCTTTATCAAAATGGAAAATCAAATATTTATCATGTATCTGTTAGTAAAAAACCATATACGGCTTTATGTTTAGATATATTTACGGAAGATGAAACAGAAAACGGAATTGTTATTGATAAATATATTAACGATGAGGGATTAAGTGGTAAATATTCAGTGTATTTAGAAGTTAATGATGTTATTTATGATACGAATGAATATGTCGAATTTTAAAGAAGAAATTTTCTTCTTTTTTCTTGACTTAGAGTATAGTCTAAGTAGTATGATGTACATAAATTGAGGTGATTATGATAACAATATGTGAAGTAAGTATGAAGTATCATATTAGTAAAGATGCTTTGCGTTTTTATGAAAAAGAAAAGTTAATTGGTCCTATAAGGAAAAATAAAAGTGGTATTCGCGAATATCAAGATAGTGATTTAGAAAGAATAGAATTTGTGCTTTGTATGCGTAGTGCAGGTTTAAGCATTGCAGTTTTAAGAAAATATTTGGAATTATATGATAAAGGGGATAATACAAAAGAAATGCGCTTAAATTTACTTTTAAATGAAAAAAAGAAATTAAAAGAAAAAATTAAATGTATGAATGATGCTTTTAAGAAATTAGAGTATAAAATTAAATTATATCAAGAATCATAAAATATGTTACAATTATACTGTGATAAGAAAGGTAGGAAAAATATGGAAAAAAGTAAAGTATATTTTATTCGTGAAATTACACCAGAAAGTATTATTAAAGTTTATGAAGCTTTAGGTAGAAAGTTAAAGGGGAAAATTGCTGTTAAGATGCATTCAGGAGAAGAGGGAAATCCTAATTATTTGCGTCCAGAATTTGTAAAAGATGTTATTCATTATTTAAATGGAACGGTGGTTGAGTGTAACACAGCATATGAGGGAGCAAGAAATACAACAAAAAAACATCAAAAACTAATTAAAGAACATGGATGGGATAAGTATTTTTCATTTGATTTATTAGATGCGACTGGTCCTGATATGAAGCTTGATATTCCAAATGGCAAAATATTAAAGGAAAACTATGTTGGTAAAAATTTGGCTTTATATGATTCATTATTTGTTTTATCGCATTTTAAAGGTCATGCAATGGGAGGATATGGAGGAGCTTTAAAACAAATTTCAATTGGGTGTGCATCTAGTGCTGGAAAAACACTTATTCATACAGCTGGAGTTACTTCTTTACAAACAGAACTTTTTGCTAATCTTCCAGAACAAGATAGATTTTTAGAAGCAATGGCAGATGCAGCATCTAGTATTGTCAATTATTTTAATGATAATATTGTTTTTGTCAATGTTATGAAAAACATTTCTATTGATTGTGATTGTGATACTTATGCATCAAAACCTTGCATGAAAGATATAGGTGTTCTTGCAAGTTTAGATGCTGTTTCGTTAGATCAAGCTTGTATTGATTTAATCTATCAAAGTGATGATGTAAATAAAGATAAGTTAATAGAAAGAATAGAATCTTTACATGGAGTGCATACTATTGAGGCAGCTGAAAATTTAGGTATTGGCACAAGAGAATATGAACTTATAGAAATAAACTAGAGAATATTGTGATTCTCTTTTTTTAAACTTTCAAAATTGTAAGAAAAGTAAGTAAGAAAATATGGTATAATAAAAAAAGTGAGGTATTATTATGAGTTACGTTGAAGCAATTAGAACAGCTATTATTATTTTCCCTTTTATTGCTTTTTTATTTACTATTCCTTTTATATTACATAATTATCATAAATATGGCTCTATTCATTTTTTGAGAGTATTTATTATCTATACATTTATTCTTTATTTAATAACTATATATTTTTTAGTTATAT